>JAYEGV010000239.1:0-4294 GCA_034659235.1 Methanobacteriota archaeon | reverse complement strand
AGCTGAATCATACCCGTGTGGCATTAAGTGCTTAAAACTTACAGAAATAGACTAAATTCATGGGAAACCACCTGAACCGGAGTGAGGCGAGTTGGGTATACTGATCGATCTCCGTAATGGTCAATCCGATCATGAACACGAGGGCGACCGATGCTCATATAACATGATCGCCAACACAAGGACGTTCGTTCTTTGTGTCCTTGCACCTTTGCGTTCTCGTTTTTTACATTAACGCAAAGGCGCAGAGACGCGAAGGGTGTTGTTAATCTCTGCCTTCACGTTTTGCGTGTTGTTGCACACCCGACTGGTCGTTACAATAATGATTGATCTCTTTCTGAGTTTTGGTCACTGCAACGCGAGATACCAGAGACCTCTAATGCACTGACAACTTCATAAAAATAGCAGAGGTGCTGCCTGTCGCAGGATAGGAATCCTGGGGTCAGGCAGCTGTTTATAGATCTCAGCTCTTTTCCATTCTATTCGCCGCTTCTTTTTCGATCTGCGATATTACTTCCGTTCCTGCCACGCCCTCTGCCACTTCCTGTGCTCTTGCTGCTATGAGACACCCTCTTGCAACCGAATAGAGCGGGTCTTTGGCAAGTTTTACGCTTGATATATCGATCGAAAGTTCCGCATCCTTCAGCTGCCTCTCAAACATCTTCAAGAATCCATTGGGCAGGGAGCTTCCTCCGGCAAGTATAACCGGAAACTCCACATTCGGCGGTGTTATCTCTGCAAGCTTCCTGTCCAGGTTCTTTATTATATACGTTATCAAAGCGTCATAATAGATGGTGATTGCACCAACTGGGTCACCAAATTCAACAGATTTGCCAAGTACGATACCCCGCTCCTTTATATCGCATACATTCTCCCTCGAAAGTCCGGTTGTGTTCGCAGATTGCTCATCGATCCAGTCCCCGCCCCTTCCGATACTGAATGACATCACCGGCGTCGCCATGTATGCGAGTGTGACGTTGGTAAGACCGGCACCCAAGCTTATTCCAAGACCCGTGAAGCTGTGATCCGCAAGCTCCGAATGGATCGCTGCCAGACCCTCATCGATGAGAATCGTCTTAAAGTTCATCCTGTTCGAAAGTGCTTCTGCCATCTTCCGGTGATACAGCGTATTCATATCAGTATCTATTGGGTCTGCCGGCACCGATGTGCACAATATCTCGTTCGGATAGCTCGGTTCTCCTAAAATCCGATCCACCATCAACTTTATCATCGGGATCGCATCCTTCTCATCCGGACTTATTATGCCCTGCCGCATCGGTCTTCTCGCACCCTTTCCGAATATGGTTGCGAAGTTAAATGCACTCTCTCCCAGTATAAACGTCCTTCCCCCCTTCACGATGAAGAGGACTTTCGCACTGTCAAGCATAGTCTTTGTGAGGTCACTCGATTCGAGTTCCAAAAACGCATTCCGCTCCCTTTTAAAGACTATGTCACCATCTTCGCTCTCAGCGCAGATCAGATTCATAGTTCCTATGTCAAGACCTTTTGCCATTTCACATCACCATTGTTAATATTGATAGCACTCATCTTAAAAAGACTTTGGTCATCTCAACCTCAGTAGACGAAGAACCCTCTCGAATACCACTTTGGGTTTTACCTTGACAAGTCCGCACTGCTCATCATCAGTTCCCTGCTTCTTCAGGGTCTCGCTCAACAGGAGTGAGGCGTCCTCGACTTCCGGGGAACTTGCTTTTAGCGTAATTTTTGGATTTGTTACGCTCAATAACCTATTTGTTTCATGCAAATCATCCTTAACCCGTATGATGGTGCCAGGACGCTCATGAAACGCATTTCCAAATCGGATGTCTGCCGCATCCTCTGTTTTGAAATTTAATCGGCTGGAGGAGATCTCCATGGTCTTCTTGAGCGCTTCATCAAGGTCTCGCTCTATCTCTGCATCGGTATATGCCTTCGTAGCGCGTCTGCCCCTGCTGACTGTCACTGATTTATTCTTAATCAGCCAGAGAATCGCGTTTGCAAAGATATTCCCGAACAGCGCGAGTGTTCCGATGGTGTAGAGGGTGAGAACATAGTTTATCTGCGGATAATACCACTCATGCGGATATAAATAGGCAAAGATGATCAGTGCAAGCAGGGATGCGCAGAAGCTCGCGCCCACAATCGGGTACCCGTATCGGGTCTGGCGCATCACCAGATTGACACCCGTAAGAACCACTACGGTACCGACTCCCATAAAAAGGACGGTGAGGAGTATCTGGTGCGGATCGGATTCATAATGTATCTTAAAGATCATGATGGCTGCAACAGCGATTGTCAGTAGTGCAATACCTGCTGCAAAGATTGCCGATCCTGCATAGTAGATGGATGTACCTCGGCGCAGTACCCCATTCGAGCGCGCATCCGCCTCATCACTTGCAATGTCAGCGACATCGAGCGCATCATACAGTATCGCATCCGCAGTCACCATCACCACCATCCTCGCGTCCGTAACACCTCGCCTTCAGCAAACATACTGATATCGACCCTTTTCATCTGAGCACCATGACGCTCTGCGATCGCGTTTGCTGACCGCATCCATCATTACCCACCCTTCTGCATGGCAGCAAATTCTCGCTTCAACAGTAGAGCACCATGCATGAGTTCATTTAAATCCATATACCTACTCTCAACACGTATAGTTCATATAATTTTTGTCTCTGTCCTTCAGTAGATAACACATTCACACAAGGCTATGAAAACTCATGCAACCACTCCATTCTGTACGAATTTTGTGTTGCAAAGTGTTCTTTGAGAGAGATTAACTCTCTGTGAGTGCAGCGATCGTTCACCCCGATTGCAGAGAGGTAATACCGTTAGCACCAGAGCCGATCATCAAACAGGACGGGGCTACGAAGAATGACAGCGAACGAGGGTGCAAGTAAGCGTTTTTTTGAGAAATTAAGAAAAATGCATCCGCATTTACACCTCATCGTAACAGAGGATGGATTAAATTCAAATGCTCCACATATCCGTGAATTGGAAAAACATAAGCTGCATTATATTCTGGGGGCAAAGGAAGGCGATCATGGATTTTTGTTCGATTATGTCCGGTCTGCTGCGAAAGACGGTTTAACAACCGAAATTGAATATAAAAATGATGATACTATTTATCAGTTTAGATTTATCAATCAAGTCCCTTTGAATGCGTCCAATCAAGATTTGTTGGTGAATTTTGTAGAATACTGGCAAACTACGCCCAAAAAAACGATGCATTTCAGTTGGGTCACGGATATGGAAGTGACTGAAGAGAACGTTTTCGAGATCATGCGCGGCGGCAGAGCGCGCTGGAAAATTGAGAATGAGACATTTAATACGCTCAAAAACCAGGGATATAGCTTTGAACATAATTATGGGCATGGAAAGAAGAACCTGTCAGTTGTTTTTGCCATGTTGATGATGCTCGCGTTTTTGGTGGATCAAGCTCAGCAACTCGCCTGCCGGTTATTTCAAGCAGTTTGGAAGAAGTTAGGGAGTAAAAGAAGTCTTTGGGAGAAACTAAGGTATTTATTTTATGGATTTAAATTTGATTCGATGGAAAGCATCTTCAGAGCCCTGCTTTATGGATTTGAAAGGAAATATCCGGTTATCCTCGAAGATCCGCCTCCATCTTGATGGGAAATTGAGACCGGGTATTATAATAACATAACCCTGGAGATGGATTCGATTTTGCTTGTATCGACTGGTAAGTGTATTTTTTTCGGCGATGTTCTCGTATAAGTAATTAAAATACTAAGTCTTGAATTTATATTTTATTTATTTTTTACATTCTATGTGCGTAATGTGGAACTAAAAATTCGGTAAGTAAGACCGGGAGTGTGGAATACATGACTGAGCGGGAATTGCTGGGTATCTACTGAATTGCTGTTTCTTTGTTTTGCTCTTGATCATAACACAGTACCTTCCGAACCAACTTCACAGTCCCCAAACCGCATACTTTATGACCTCCTCATAGAGATAATATTCCTTGAAAGGAGGAAACAACTGATGACCGATACACCCATCTCTGGCGCAAAAGCATTGATCGAGTGTCTGTATGCCGAAGGAGTCGATACGATCTTCGGATATCCGGGAGGTGCACTGCTGCCGCTTTATGATGAACTGTATGATGCGGATATCAGGCACATCCTGGTCAGGCATGAGCAGTGTGCAGCACATGCAGCAGACGGATATGCACGGGCAACCGGTAAGGTTGGAGTATGTCTTGCAACATCAGGACCTGGTGCCACCAATCTTGTTACAGGCATCGCAAATGCATACATGGATTCGGTTCCAACCA
>JAYEGV010000238.1:1274-4378 GCA_034659235.1 Methanobacteriota archaeon | reverse complement strand
TTCCCTGACGTTGGCTTCAGAAGACCGAGTATGATCCGCATTGTTGTCGTCTTACCTGAACCGTTCGGACCGAGATATCCGAATATCTCGCCTTTTCGTACCTTGAAATTTATTTCATCGAGTACGGGCGATCCGTTGAAGCTCTTTGCAAGGTCATGTATCTCGATTGCGTTCATACAGTGCACCCCCCGTGGTTCCGTTCAATACGCCTCGTATCCGGTCTTGTGCCAAGGGAATCCACCAGCGATGGTAGTTTTCGCAGCCGGGTGATCCTTGAGGATTTTTCATTGTTCATCTTTCTCACCTTCTTTGTTCGGACTGGTCTTTTTATCGACCTGTCTGATGATATGTATGTGAGCAATGATATTTAAACCTTTCGATTGATCGAAAGACTTTATGATCAATGTGAAGACCAACGTCCTGTCGCGTGACCGGAAGCCTGTGCTGAAGGCAATGCGGGGCGAAACACTCTGTGTTCTGCGATGCGCCAGCATCAATACACTCAGGGAATACCTGTTTTACCCGAAACCGGCCTCAAGAACCCGACTGACTTTACAACTCCCTGTCCGATAGGCTTAAATAGCATGGCAATCCACGACCGTTGTGGTGGCGAAATGAAATCTCTGGATAACTTATTGATGCTACTGTTCCTATCAGTCATCCTGATCTGCGCGCCAGCGACCGCTACAGAGATGGTGGGTGCGGATCGGTATAATCTTGGCGAAGGAGAGGTTCTGGAGGATGATCTGATCGTTGCTGGCGGCACAATCATGATCGATGGCAATGTTTCCGGGGATCTGATAGCTGCTGGTGGAAATATCGAAGTTGCTGGCAGGGTCGATGATGATGCATGGATCGCGGGCGGATCGTTGATCATAGATGGAGAGATAGGTGACGATCTCAGAGTAGCAGGTGGAGATATTCATCTGCGCGGCTCGGTCGCTGATAATGCAATGATCGCGGGCGGCACAATCACAGCAAGCAGTAAAAGTGATGTGGGCGGTGACCTCGATGTAGCAGGAGGTTCGATTGAAATCGCAGGACATGTCGGTGCGGATCTTTCATGCGATGGTGGAAGCGTTGTCATAGGCGGGACAGTCGATGGAAATGCCACCATCTGTGCCGATGATATCCGGATTCTCCAGTCTGCAAGGATTCACGGGGATCTCGAATACACGAGCGATAAGGAGATCGAGATACCTGCAGGCACTGTGATGGGAGATGTGGTTTACAAGAGATCTGAAAAGAAAGTCGAAGACATCTACTCGAAGACAACATCATCCATCATCTCATTCCTGAGTATTCTGCTCATAGGTCTCTTGATGGTCAGATTCACAGGGAACACAACCATCAGGGTATCTGATACCATCGCTACCCAAATCCTGAAGAGTCTTGGATCAGGAGTTCTGTTGTTGATAGCAATTCCATTGATAGCGCTGATTCTGATGATAACCGTGATCGGTATCCCGCTTGGACTTATTGTTTTGTTTGCATATATTGTGATATTGTATATATCCAAAATATTTGTCGGACTGGCGATTGGCAGACCCATCGTAATGTATGCGAAAAAGGAGATTTCATCGCCATACTGGCATCTGGTTGTCGGATTGATTGTCATCGCTTTTGCAACCAGGATTCCGCTGGTAGGATTTTTGATCAGTCTGATCGTGATACTCACAGGACTCGGGGCGCTGGTTATGACGTGGAAATCAATGTCTGATGAATCAAAAGGTATGTGAGCCCCACGTAACACATACGCCCACATCTCTAGCGCAAGGACACGCAACCGTTGCCCGTTGCGGGTTCACCGCCGCCTCATCCTTAAGATACAGATAACTGCAAAGAGGGATGTGACTGCGAGTATTGCTCTGAAACCCGGGCGTTCTTGCATCTGCATCGGGGTTGATGTCGGTGTGGGCGCCGCAAAAGCTTGTGATGGTGGTTCAAGTGATGAGGCTGCAATTCAGGTCATCTGGTTGCAAGCCATTCCCTGCGACGATCTGACCGCCGATCTCTGACTCTCGCCTTTGTGGTCGTTCCCTACCCCTAATCTCACTCATGCCGCAGCGCATCCACCGGATTCATCTTCGCAGCCTTGTACGCAGGAAACGCGCCTGCGATCAGACCGACCCCGACAGAGACACCGAATCCAACCAGGATCAGCGAGACTGGGAATACGTTTGGCAGACCCATCACACTCGTTGCGCCGTAAGCTCCGACAACTCCGAGAAGCGACCCAAGAATTCCTCCAAAGAGTCCGACTACTGCGGATTCCACGACAAAGAGCGAAAGAACATCCATGCTCGTGAATCCAAGCGATTTCATCAGCCCGATCTCGTTTGTCCGCTCGCTAACAGTTACAAGCATGATGTTTGCAATCCCGATCGAGCCAACGACAAGCGAGATCAGTGCAACGGCTGTCAGGAGTGCGCTGATCGCACCCCCCCATTCACCTGTCTTTTCCAGAAGTTCGGTCTGTGTGGTTATCGTGTACGGTTTCGCATCTTTATCGTCCATGTCACGCTTGGAGACCCCGAAGTTTCTGGCAAGCCGCTTATCCATCTCTTCTGCGGTTTCCTCCACTGTGTCGAGGCTGGCTGCTGATGCAAAGAATGCGCTGTAGTCATTCTCTCCTGTTAGCGCAATCATCGTATCGATCGGGATTAAGATATCGTTATTCGTAGTTGCGCTCGGATCGGCGAAGAAATTAACCTCCCCAGTGATCCCTTTCACCTTAAATTTCTTGGTGACAGATGCCCCATCATCCAGCCGGAACGTTAGATCAATCGAGTTCTGCAGACCGATCTTCCGGTCAAACTTCTCGTTTGCAACATTGCATCCAAGAACTACCGCGTACCGATCTTTGTCTGTTAAAAAAGATCCCTCACCCATCATCATGTTGCGAACTTCATAACAATCTTCAGAAACTCCCTCGACAGTGGCGATCCTGGAATCGGACATGTATTTTACCTCAGCAGATCGCCATAGTATAGGAGACACGCTCGCAATGCCTGGTGTATTCTTTATCAGTTTCAGTTCGTTATCAAAGAAGAGATTATCTTCCTTGCCTTCTATGATGATGAAGTTCGTGCCGATCGAGTCGA
>JAYEGV010000238.1:0-1174 GCA_034659235.1 Methanobacteriota archaeon | reverse complement strand
TCGATCTTGCCCCCGTCACAGGCGAGTTTCAGCGGCTTGGATGGAATGATCTTGATTCCTGCTGATTCGACCTTGATCGGAATGTCCCACTTTGCATTGTAGGTGTGGGAACTGCCAGTGAGCGCGAGGTTCAGATGCTCGGTTCCATCCGCTGCGTCATCGCTAACCAGCACGTTATATGAGATCTCTATTGAGTCGTCGGGTCCGAGAACGCCCATATTCCGGTAGGAGTCGGTCGTAACAACGATTCCATCCGACCCGATGAGGTTTGCTTCATTTATCTGGGCATTGGTGTCATAATCCTTCCCGTCAATGGTTACCGAGTACTGGGATGCGGTGTTTGTGAGTGTGAGTGTCACAGTACCCTTGTCGCCGGGAATCAGCACCTCCGGATCGGTCTTTATCGCTTCGAGCTTGAGTGTGCCCCTGCTGTCAAAAGTGTCTGTGCCCACCTTGATCTCAAAGTCCTTTTCAGACCATGTCGTGCATTCATCGCCCTGATACCGGATTGTTATCTCGTGGGTTCCGGGTTTTGCGTCAGATGCCACGAAGAGCCGGTATTCGTACATCGCAGAGGAGTCCATCCCAATGCTTCCCTTGTTCTGGCGGGCATTGTCGCTTGAGTCGAGTGTGAACGGGTATTTCGGCACGAGTTCGATTGTCACGTCCTCTGCTGTGCCGCCGCCCATGTTCTTCGCGTTCACCCATAGATCCACGTACTTTCCGATCTCTGCCGGATATGGCTCGTATCTCGTGATATCTACCTTGAGCGCGCCTCCTGCCGCGGAGACCGGGGCGATTGTGATCGCTGATGCGAGGATTGCGAGAACGAAGAGATGTCGTATCTGGTTTGCGGTGCTTTGGGTCATGATGCTCACCTCGTGCTGGCAGCGCATTCTTGCCCGAGCCGGATCGATCCGTGCTCGATTGTGATCCGGTACTCCGGAATGGCGGACAGGTGTTGCGCGGTGTCGATGTTCCGGTCCTGCTGCTGTAGCAGTGCTCTCTTCAGGATGTACGCGAATGGGCGTTCATCCGGTCGTTGTTTGTTGTGGTTGTGGTTGTTCATGCTGTTTACCTCCTTTTGTTCAGACTTGTCGATTAATCGACTTGTCTGATTGTATAGGTGCAAGTAATAGTACTTAAACCTTTCGATTAATCGAAAGGTATTGTG
>JAYEGV010000237.1:0-4394 GCA_034659235.1 Methanobacteriota archaeon | reverse complement strand
GATATCTTTTATAGCATGGCTCAATTGCCATTTATAATTCTTCCAGTTGGAACTACTCGCATCATTTGATACTGTTTCAGAAATTTCCTTCTGTTTCGTAGTATATATTGTCATTCGTTCACCTTCTATCCATTTCGCTTGAATCATCCTTGAGCTTCATGAAGTGGAGCGTGAAGCCCGTGTTGTCCGGTATTCCACGAACACTGCGTCACTTACTCCCTTCATCACCGCAACTAAACGGTTAAACAGTCTCTAATAGCTGGACATCAAAGATCAGGTCTTTGCCAGCCAGCGGATGGTTTGCATCCAGTGTCGCATTCGATTCGGTGACGTCAGTTACCATGGCTACAATCGGTTGACTATCGGGCCGACGAACCTCGAACTGCAGCCCCACTTCCGGCTGCGCGTCCTCGGAAAAGACATTCCGATCCACCGCCAGTACCAGTTCTCTATGATGTGGTCCGTACGCTTCATCCGCCGGAACTTCGACGATCTTTGATTCGCCCGGCTCCATCTCGATCATGGCTTGCTCAACCCGCGGGATTATCTCGTTATCGCCTATTCTAAATTGCATGGGATCGCTGTTTGCCGTGGTATCGAATACTGTACCATCCTCCAATTTGCCTGTGTAGTGAACCATAACGGTGTCGCCATCTTCTACCTGTACCATTCTTTTCATTCCTCCTTTTTTTGTGGTTATTATTTCAAAAGTCCATTTAATATAATGTTTTCGGTGTAACGGGCTTTGGGACAAAAATGCCGACTGATAGCGGTCGGCTTTTATGATAAATCTTTCAAAAAATGCCGCTGCATAGCGAATCCCAAAATAATATTGTCCCAAGACCGGTGTAACGGGGTTCATCTGAATTTGAAACTCCGCAGAATTTTTCTGATTCTGACGGGTTCTGTGGTTATCAAAAGATGCCGAAAGAAAGCAACATCAGACGCGGTTCTGAGGACCTGTATCCCCATTAGGCTTGGTTGCGCAATTCCACGATTTCTGTATCTGAGAAGGCTCCTCTGTCAGTAACCACAGAAAACATCAGAACCAGGAATTTTTTATGCCGTGGACTATTATTATGCATGCGAAGTTAATGAATGAATGAATTGATCGAAGCGATAGAAAGAACAATTGGGTTTGAGCCCTGAATTGCAGGCAAAACTGCTGGCATCAGTGGTTATCTGGAAGGCACACACCATAGGTTATCTTGAGTGACACTGGCTGTTTTCCATGATCATGTCCTCGGTGAAGTGTCATGGTAATCGAACCATTCCAACTGACAACTTATAATCATTTTGACCGTTTCATCCCATCTATATCCCGGTGTCATATCTCAGAATCGCAGCCATTCCTCCGAATGCTCGCATCAACTGATCACCCTCTTCGAAGTCAGTGGATATGAACTCGGTATCAGTGCCCATCTGATCGCAGATCTCTGTCAATTCTTCGACGATGTCAACGGTATCCACGATCCTCAGATCAGAGCCGCATACGGGACAGGTCTCTTCAAAAACATCTGATATGTATTCTCTGGTCTCTTTTCTGGTATAATCGCAGTTCTGACATTCGATTTCTGCACGCACCTGTCTCAGGTCTTCGGATATCAGCAGCACATCAACAGCACCCATATCAAGGTTTGCACGCACCTGCGAATCTCCATAAGCAGCAAGTCCCTTATCGCTCACCAGTTCCCGCATAAACCGCTGCATGATCTTCTTCTGCTTAACAACCTCCAGATCCTGCAGTGCATCGGATGCTGCATCCATCAGTTCGTAAAGACCTGATTCATCAGTATATGCAACATCAAACAATCCTATGATTTTTTTCTGTATTTCATGATGGAAGAACTCACCTTCCAGGAATTCTTCCTTTGTCGGAGAAGGTCCTCCAATGAGGACTCCCTCAAAGTCCTTGTGATCAATCGAAAGGAATATTTCGCTTGCGCTGTCGCCTATCCTCTTGTAAAAATCGTGGATTGCAATGAGACGCAGTTGCTGAAATCTTCTTGCACTCTGACCGCCTTTTCGCTGTTTTCCAGGAACCGTGGATGTCAGATGCTTCCGTGCCTCGATGGATTTGCCGCACAACAACCCTATGGTCGCCTCTCTTCTGTCGATTACGAGGAGTCCGAACGTTTTTTTCTCTTTCAGCATCTCCTCAAGGGGATCCAGATAAAAGGATGAGTCGCAGTGGTATTTGTATGAAGTGATCGGCTCATGTGGCTCGATGATCCTTGTATCCAGCGATGTTCGATGCCCGCCGAGATCAAGTGTTCCGCAGAAGATTACAATTCCATTTTCAGGCGGTCTTGGATAATATTTAAGTCTTGCAAGCACTGATTCAAGCGCGCTCTGCACATTCGTACGTGTTGACTTTGATTTGATGTTTGCTGCCTGCCCATGCTCAGCTCTGAGCTGTGCGACCACATCCGATATCTGCTTGTCCGGAGGAATGTAAAGCGAGATCAGTTCCGTGCCTTTACCTGTTTTCCTCCTCATCTCCTCGAGCTGGCGCTTGAATTCGTATCGTTTATGTGCCTGTGATATCGTCATCTCAGGTAATATTGGTCTTTCTCACTTTAAGGGCTATGCAAATGCGATGGTTTTTATACGGATATATCTCCATATCAAGTAATGATTTCAGATATATTGGCTGAAAGGAAACCGGATGTCAGGATGCTGCATGATATGGATGATGTGCTGTATGATCGCTCGCAGATAGACGCGCCTGATATCGAGTTATATTACATGTACCGGGATCTGTCACTGAGCAAGGCGGATCACCAGCAGATCATCGAACACCGGCTGCGGTATGATATCACGATCATCCCGCCAGGAATGCTCGGTATGGAATATGTGAAGACGGCAGGACATGATCACCCGAATAATTATGGGGAGTTGTATGAGGTGCTTGAAGGTGAGGCGCAGTATCTGCTTCAGAAGAGAGAAGGCGGCACCGTGTCCGATGTGATCGTGGTTAACGCTGGCGCTGGTGATAAGGTGATTATACCGCCCGGATATGGACATGTGACGATAAACTCTTCTAATAAGACATTGAAGATGGCTAACTGGGTTTGCAGGGATTTCTCTTCCATCTATGATTTTTTTAGAGAGAAGGCTGGGGCTTCATACCTCTTGTTGAAGGAAGGATTCATTCCGAATCCCAGATATGAGAATCTGCCTGAGATACGATTTCTGAAGCCAACGAATTACGCAGAGGTTGGGTTGCAGAAAAATAAGGAGATGTATGGGCTCGTAAAACAGATCGATAAACTGGAGTATCTCACAAAACCCGAGGGATACGACTGGTTATTCGAAAAGATAATAGGCTAAGGTGGTCATATCAACAGATATCCGATCAAGCGCGGACATAAACTGGACAATGAGCGGATCGCGGAGCTATTAAATGAATATTTTCCATGCGATGTCGTACTCGAAGATAACAAATTCATTATCAGTTACAAATCCTTGAAGCGGATGGAAGTCTGGATGGATGAAAAAAAACTCTGCGTGGACACGGAATCGAATATGGATGCGGATCCTGATGATGTATCCGATACGAATAAGCGTTTTCGCAAGTTTCTTGTGGCTGTTACCGGATACACGGCAAAAGAGCGTGTAAAAAGAATGAAAAAGGAATCCAATTGATGAATGTCATCGGATACCTCTGCAAACTCGATCTTCCAACATGTCTCCGCATCTGCGCTGGCACCGATGGTTCGGTCACCCATCTGCTTGAACTGATGACAGAGAAGCGGGTCAGCGTGGAGACGCAGCAGCAGCACATCATTGAGGCGGATGATGCGACCGCCAGACTGCTTGATATATCTGCTGGCGAGTCTGTTAACGAGCGCATCGTTCTGTTGCGTGCGGGAGATGTGGTGTATGTTCATGCGCGGTCGCTTGCACCGATCAAATACATGCCTGCGGGTATGGAAGAGGATTTGATGCGTGCAGACATTCCGATCGGGCGTATCATAAAAAAACATAACATCGAATCGAGAAGGGATATCGATGAAATAGAAATTTTGAAAAGCAGGGTTTTTGGTGAGGAACACACGGCATTATCAAGAAAATATCGGATCATTCATGATCATAAGACCCTGATCTGGATCAATGAGACGTTTCCGATCGATGACCGGTGGGGCGTGTGAGTAGTTTGGGACCGATTTTTACGGTACTTCCGAAACACAACCTTGAGTTCCGAAATCGGGATTGTAAGAGATGGATTGTAAGGCTGGGTAGCGAGTGAGCATATATTGAGGATTAGTAACAACTCACGTTTTAGAAAATTTCCTACATTTTTTAAACTTCTCCCACAAAGAAGCATACTTCAATTCGACTTTTAAAATTATCTGCATTTTCTCATGGGCAAAATCAAAGTATTGGAATGC
>JAYEGV010000236.1:0-4403 GCA_034659235.1 Methanobacteriota archaeon | reverse complement strand
TGTCGAGCAGACCGTACGGGGATTTGTATGCGTATTAGGTTAGTCGCGATTACCTCTTCGCCCATCCGCGGCGTTTGCACATTCGCCCCGCTCTCGCCCAAAGAGCACGCTTCGCGACCCTTTCAGGAGAACAAGCCGCCTGTTATTTTAAATTGTCAGAGGCTTAACTTTAAGTAACCTTAAAGTAGACTGGATTAATTAAAAAAGAGGTGACTGAATATGGCTAAGATAAATTCATCCCGATTTGGATCCATTACAGTGGATAATGTAACTTACAACCATGATATTTATATACTCCCTTCTGGCAAAGTTGAAAAAAGGGAGTATGGTCATACTTTTACAAAAGATCAAGTAGAGCATGCATTAAAAGAAAAACCAGATATAGTTTTTATTGGAAAGGGCACATCAGGAATGGCAAGCCTCTCTGGTGATGCGAGAGCACTGTTAGAAAAGGAAGGAATAGAGATAATAGAAGCTGAGACACCAGGCATTCGAGATAAATTTAACGAGCTCACTAAAACAAAAGAAGTAGCTGCTATTATTCACGTTACTTGTTAATTTGTTTGAAGTGAAGCGATCATGGGCAAAGGAAACTATGAAAAAAAGCGGCTCTTCGCTATTTCATGTGGATAGTTGAAAAACTTTTCGGGTCATCGGATCCAGATTGGATGCTTCCAGATGGACGCATTGATGAAAGATTGCACGGATTACATAAAGAGGTGACAAGATGAAAGGATTAGGACAAATTGTATGGATTACAATCACAGTTGTGATATTAGGCGCTTTGGTTATTGGGCTTTGGAGTTATCAAGAACCAAGTCCTACTTTAGAAGTAAAAGAAACCATAGCAAAAAGGATTATCACAATAGAAGCCGAAGGAGACGTTCTTCATTACCAAGAAACTCTCTTCTGGGATGAAAGAAAATTTTCTGAAATTTTGGCAGATGAATCTGGGTTTTCTTCTCATCAGATTGAGAAATTTAAGAAAACATATAAAGTGAGTGCTGATAATTTTAGCGTAGAATATATAAAGGAAAAAAATTCAACATTACTAAGATGTGATGTTCACGGTAAATTTACTGGAAATTGGTATGATTTTCATTGGTTTCTAAATCCGTTGGGTCTGGATTTCCTTGACAGTCCTTTTGATAAATCTGAAAGAGCGCTTTCCTGGAAAGGGCTTATTGACGGAATTCCAACCCGTATTGTTTTAGAGTTTCCTTTTTCCATCAGTAATTGTCATGCGCATGTTTGGCAAAAATAAGATTTTGACAATATGGAAAAGCTCAATATAGACCCTATCAAAATTGAAGATGTTTTTACTTCCCATGCTCGTTGGGATCACACCCGGGACTTTCAGATTTGCTTAATGACAGATCCAGTCGGCACCATCTAAAAATCCAGTGATTTCCGTAAATACTATAAAATCCCAATCCCCACCCCACACATAGCACAGATAGGGATGGAAAACGAGGAGGAACTTTTCATCCCTATTTTAATGCAACTGCAAAGGTGAAAGGAGGCAATTTCCACCTTTGATCATATAACACTGTGCGTGCCAGATACATGTGGCTCTTACTTGTTAATAAAGTTTTCGGTTAGTGTAATATCAAACCAACCTCCGGATGGCATTACTCGAATTTGGAAGCGTGAAATGAAAGGCAGTGCCGGCGCCGTATATGCTTTTGCACCATATTCTGCCGCCATGCTTTTCGATAATACTTCTGCGATGTGTACTTGCTGATGGGTTTACTGACCCTCGAACTCCTCAAACCCACTAGACCGCAGAATCCGCCGATCACCAGTGATGATCAGCCCCTCAACCCCGTCCAGATCCTCGATCAGCCTCATACCATCCGCCTCACCGAGCACGAATACCGCAGTCGCCAATGCATCGGCATCGGTTGCATTCTCTGCAACGATCGTTGCGCTCAGTAATTCATCGGCAGCATACCCGGTCTCCGGATCGATGATGTGCGATGCCCGTGCTTCCTCGCTGAAATACCGCTCATAATTCCCGCTGGTTGCAACAGACATGTTACTCAGGTTTATGATTGTTATATGCTCAGTCTTATTCTCCGGATTTCGGAGAGCGATCCTCCACGGCTCATTCTCTGTCTTGAAACCATACGCCCGGATATCACCACCAGCATTCACGAGTGCGTGCCTGATATGGTGTTCCTTCAGGACCTCGATCGCCCGATCAATAGCATATCCCTTTGCAATGCCGCCGAGGGTTATCTTCATCGATGCCTGCTTAAAATATATGTCATCATTTTGAATTGATATATTTTTATAGTTTACCAGTCTCAATGTTTCATTGATCTCGTCACTGGTTGGGGGTGATCCGGCGCGTATTTTTTCTTTCCATAGATTTATAACCGGTAAAACAGTGATATCAAACGATCCATTGCTCAATATCGAATATTCACTCGATTTATTGATGACGTACCGCAAATCAGGAGACGCATCCGGAAGATATCCATCTTCATTCAGTCTTGCAACCTCGCTCTCATCTTCAATATGACTCATCATACGCTCGATCCGGTATATCTCTTCAAAAGCATAATCGATAGCAGATTCTGCTTCAGATACATCAGGATGCATGACCGTGATGGTCACATCAGTATCCATCGCAACCCTCGTATCCTCGATGTGATGGATGTTCAGGCAGCCCGACAACGCGATCGAGATTAAAAGAACGACTAAGATCCTTTTATCCATCGTACCTCAATTCAAGAGCAGCGTCCATGACACGAACCAGAGGATCATGGTCATGAAAGCGACATAGAACCAGTCCTTCCATGTAAACTGGTTAACATCCATTCCCAGATATATATAAATAGGCTTCTGGATGTAGAATGCCATCAGCAGTATCAGGTATGAAAAATTCTCTGGTCTTGATGAAAGTGTCAGAACATAATAGCATATTACGCCGGATGCCATCCCGAGAATGGATGAAACCGCGGTCTTCTTGATACCATCGATATGATGCTTCCGCCGATCAGTTTTTGATGCAACAACCTCTGCAGGTTCGTTCTCTTTCGCAGTTTCTTTTGCGATCCTTTTTTTGCTCATCGAATCAGACATGGCGTAATCCGCTATCAATGTTGTGGTTGCAGCAAAGTATATATATCAGCGTGCGGTAATGACGTATGATGTTGAATCTGGAAGAAGGGGCCATTGCGGTCAAATTAGCGAGATCAGCGATCGGAGCTCATCTTTCCGGAGAGATTATGGGGACTGGTGATCTGCCAGCGATATTTGGAGAGAAAAGAGGCGTATTTGTCACCTTGCATAAGGATCATGACCTTCGCGGCTGCATAGGTTATCCGGAGCCCGTTATGACACTGAAGGATGCGATTCTGGATTCTGCGATGGGTGCTGCGGTGCACGACCCCCGATTCCCTCCTGTTCGATCCGAAGAGATGAAACGTATCACAATCGAGGTGACGATACTGACGCCTCCGATTAGAATTGATGCAAAGCCAGAGGATCTGCCGAAGTGTATTGAAATTGGAAGACATGGGCTCATTGTCAGAAAAGGTCTTTATCAGGGATTACTTTTGCCGCAAGTGGCAGAGGAATGGGGTTTCGATGCGGAGGAGTTTCTCAGCCAGACCTGTGTAAAGGCTGGGCTGCTCCCTGATACATGGCTCACCGGTGCGGAAGTCTATGCCTTTGAAGGACAGATATTTGCTGAAATCGAACCAAATGGTGACGTCATCGGAAAAAATTAGAATCGTTATCAGTGCGCGAGATATTGATGTTGAGGCGGAACTGTTCTCTATCCTGTGTCCGAAAACCATATCCGCAATCCTTGCTGCGCTGCCAATATCAGGCACCGTGAAGATGTGGGACGATGAGATATACTGTTCTACCTATCTGACCGCGCCAGAAGAGAATCAGAACGGAATTGTTGAAATCGGAGATCTCGGATAAAGTCTCTTTTCACATTGTACACCGCTCTCGATGATCTGAGTTTATTCTATAGATCGCTTGTGCCTGTGATGATATAGAGTTTGCGGCTCAGGCGAATCAACCATCGCCGCCGTCCGTGCTGTGTGCTCGCGGGAGTGGGCGGCGGGAGCGTCTCGTGGTGTCGCTGGCGGATGCGCCGCCAGGATCGTGGAAGCGCAGGCGATGGGGGCGGGCGGGTGCGTGTGTGCAGGCGATTGGCGGCTGTGGGTAGGGGTTGTGCCACCACGGGCGATTTGTATGTGGGTGGGGGGAGTGGTACATATTCAGGATTAAAGCACACCAATGCCCTTATTTCGGACATTCTAACCAGTTCACCCACTAATCCGCTCGCGACCCCCAACTCAACCACGCAACAATGACAGCACAACTCATCAGATTTTCATGTTCAATCGAATTTAGATATTATAAATTCACCATCTTTA
>JAYEGV010000235.1:0-4425 GCA_034659235.1 Methanobacteriota archaeon | reverse complement strand
TTGGAACGGATTATCCCGATACACTCGTCATAATGCCGAAGAAGAAGCCGAAAGGGAAAGAATTAACCGCTGATGCGAAGGCTTGGAACCGGGTTGTCAGTGGTTTCAGAGTCCTTGTAGAACATGCTATCGGTGGCGTTAAGCGATTCGGGATAGTTTCTGATAAGTTTCGCAACAAAAAAGAGGGGTTTGATGATAAAGTTATGTTGATATCCTGTGGATTGTGGAATTATCACCTGAAATTCTGCTGAATTGAGGGTGCTGTATGGATGGGGGTGCATGATTCTTGTGTAGGGGGTGTTTCGCAACAAGTCTATTGAATGATATTCGAGAGTTTATATTCATCCACCTGCTCCTGTGGCATACCTTCGGGTAGAAACTTCTCGAAATCCTCTGAAATTCCATACTGTTCCAGTTCTGTGATGGATAATTGAGAATAATCCTTTATTTTCTCTCCAAATGTCTCCACCGTTATCTCTTCATCCGGACTCAGGATTTTGGTCTCTTTTCCAACCACCAGCGTTATATCTGAAATCTTCTCCTTTAATTTGCTTAAAATTCCAACGATGACCTCAATCTCGCTGGACGGCATGAAATTTACCACATACACATCCTTCTCATTGCCTATCCTGTTTACCCTGCCAACCCTCTGCACGATGACCATCGGGTTCCATGGGAGGTCATAGTTCACCACAGCATCCGCATCCTGAATATTCACACCCTCGCTCAGAGCATCGGTCGAGATCAAAACCTCCAATTCACCATACCTCTCGACCTCCTCATATCCATTGTTTGCAAGCGGCGCGAATCTCTTGAGGTAATTGATCTTTGTTGATGTATCGGTATCACCAGTGACAAGTCCAATCTTGATTCTGTCTATTTTTGCATCTTTCAACCATGTGTGAAGTCCTGTTTCTTTTCCAGCCCAGTTCAGCAGGTTGTGATATAGATAATATGCAGTATCCTTATACTGCGTAAAAATAATAATCTTCTTTCTATTTAAGGAAGCTATATTCTTCAATTTATCGGACTTTTGCGATGGATCTCCAATAATCTGCTTTAATGCATTAAGTTTGGGATCACTGACATAGCGATAGATCGGTAACTCGATTATATCCTCTTCCTTTGGTATCTTTCCAAATGTTTTATAACCTCCATTCTCCTCCTCTTTTATCGCATTCAATTTTTCGATGATCCCATCTATTATCCTCAAATCATTCTCCAGATTCTGAAGAATCTTATTTAAACCAAGTTTAAGTTCTTCTAACCGTGTATATTCTTTTCCTTCTTCTTTTAAATCTTCTGAATACTCCAAAAGTATTTTTACCAGTCTATCATACCATGTTTCTTCGTCCCTTTCCTCGACGTTATACTCTTCAGACACTTCTTCGAGTTCTTTCTTTATTTTAGCCTTCTCCATCGTGTCTTTAATGATTTTTCTCAGAGAATCCTCGCTAAGAATCGTGTTCATCTGTATTTTAAAAATCTTATAAAACATCTTCTCTTTTTCATATATCCTCCTCAATGTGGTCTCAAAAGGATATATTCCGCTTTCAAGTCTCTTGCCGAGAAGTAGTTTGAAGAGGTCTGCTATCTCTATGTAGTGTTTTCCGTTCTCCTCATCCTCAACACTCTCAAACACAACAAAACGAGAACCGTACAGTTTGGTGTATTCAAATAGAATACTGTCTATCTTTCCGCTTACCAGATCTATAAGTTCCCTGTAGGATCGGGTGTAGAACGGTGAGTATTCAAGGCTGAACGGTTTTGGATCCTTAAACACCAGAGGTTTCCCATCGACCTTGATATCCTTAAACTGTTCCATGATGTATTTCCGTACACGCGAAACCATTATCTCATCCAGTATTTTTTGCTTGATTTCTGTTGCCACTTTTTTAGTATCTTTTCTTATTTTATCATCATCTCTTTTTCTTAATTCTTTTTTAAGGTCTCTATATTGCTTTACCAGATCAGTTATTGGGATTCCTTTTATTCTGAAAGGTGCAAAAGTATCATCAATGAAGATCCTGATCAAATTAAAAATGTCATCGATTGAATTGTTAAGTGGTGTGGCAGTCAGGAGCATAAACTTATTCGGGAAGTTATCGCCCTTCTTCTGGAGTTTTCTGGCGTTTTTCCATCTATTCGTGTTTTTGTTCCTGAACCTGTGGGACTCGTCTATCACAAACAGATCATACTTCTCTGCCAGCCTATCCACCTCACCTTCTTTCATGTTCTGAAAGATCCCAAGGGAAAGAAAAGCGATTTTGCCAAGAAGTTCTTCGCCAGAATCGTCACATATCTCATAAATCATGGGATATTCACTTCTCAGTTCTTTCTTATTATCTTTAAAAAAATAATCAGAATTTAAAAGAAGTTCCTCCCACTGGGAAATGATGGATGGCGGCAGAATCAGGAGAACCGATGGCTCTTTTTCATGATTTGCAAGCCAGTTCGGATGTTTTCCGTTCAGAAATTCCTCGATCACCGCAGAAGCCATAAAACTCTTTCCCAATCCCACCGAATCAGCCAGAATCACCCCGTTGTAAAAATTAATTATATTAACAGCGTTCATCACACCAACAATTTGAAACTCCATAAGAATGTCTCTTTTAAGGAGATTCAACACTCTTCCTTCAAACCACTGGTATACGAGATATTTGAATAGAGTTTGCGGATCTATCAGTGTGCCAATCTTCGGATAAGGACTTTCAGGCAGGATACCTGAATAATCAATGACTTTTATCAGGTCTTCTCTGAACTCCAATGCATCATCCCAGAGAGTGTCAAACCACTGGTTCAGATAAAAAACGTCTTCTCTGGACGTGAGCAATACGTTTAACTCCTTATTTTTTGTGAGCCCTTCTGCCGTGAAATTGGATGATCCGGCAATCGCCAATCCTGGAGAGGTATATTTCTCATCTGGATCGGTTAAAAATAGATACAATTTTGCATGAAGTCTTGATTCATCATATAG
This sequence comes from Methanobacteriota archaeon, assembly GCA_034659235.1. GTDB lineage: Archaea > Halobacteriota > Methanosarcinia > Methanosarcinales > Methanogasteraceae > Methanogaster_B. The sequence goes on along the minus strand of JAYEGV010000235.1, from coordinate 1,448 downwards.
TTTAATATCGATTATATTATTGGCAACAAACTCTTTTAAAGTTCTCAATTGTTCTATTTGATCTTCACTAATCTTTCTTTTCTGTAAATCTTCTATCATTCTCTGCTTGAACAATTCCCTGAGATTATATCCAGCAACCAACTCCTTCTTGGTTAGATATGTTGTTTCATCCCCCATAACGATTTTTAAAAATGGTAAATTCTCATAACTATCTGGAAAATCATCTTTTACCAGACAGAAACCGCTCAGAAAGAAATAGCCAATTGCTAATTTTGTTTCTTTTGACTTTTTGATCTGATCCTTAAGAACGCTTATTAACTCTCTGTTCGGGCTGTTATCTATTATATTTGGAGCAGAAGTATTGTTCATGGTTTCCACCATTTTCCTACAATTTCAGACAGATCATCGCTTGTTGACATTTGAATTCTGTGGCTCTATAGATTTAACCCTTCCCCAAGAGTGCGAGGTGAAAGTGACTCCTCCCGAAATCGCACAGTGCATGCGGCGCAGCCATTTACACAAGCAGTGTTTTCTGCATCAATCTCATGGAACGACTTCGTAGCTGCTGCGCAGACTCGTGGTTCTGAACCATATCCCCAATCCTCCCGAGATTGGTGCCATCGAGCAGATACGCTGTTGCGCAATCGATCTCCAGCGCATGCACAGCGATCGGACCAAGCAGATCCGGATCTGAAGCATTGAATGGCACGCCGCCACACAGATCATTGAATGCCGGCATGATGATCACCTGCGGATCCGCAGAACCAAGATTACGATAACGATCCGTAAATGCCGGATCATCCCTGCGGAGTGTGGTTCTGATCCATGCGGACTCTGAGCTCTGATATCCGAGATCATCGATGAACCGGATGTTTGGATGGTTGTGCGCCATGATCATGTATTTCGCATTCAACACATCCGGATGTGCCCACGCATGTCCGTGCACATACCCGACGCCGTCCAGTACGAAACCTCCGGATGCGTGCAGCGTGGCATTTTCTCTTGTATATTTATCGATGCCACCGTCATGGTTGCCGGGAGCGATATCCACTGGCATATTCCTGGATATGGCTGCAAGAAGCATCGGAAGTTCACGCTGCTCCTGCCATGATATGTACGGGATATTGTGTTTGACATCTCCAACCAGCACGATTCGATCTGGCGAATGATTGGTTACCAATTTCAATATTCTATCAAGTACTTTCCTGGTCTGCGATGGTATGCTGATCCCGCTCCGATACAGTTCTCGCTCGATTCCGATATGCAGGTCTGCTATGACGAGCGTATCGATGGTGTTGTGAACGAGGAGGGCTGGTTCGTCCGGAATCGGTTGAACTGTGAGCGGCATTGGGTATATCAAGGATGTGGCGGTATTTAGAACCTGTGCCGGAAGTTAGCGGAATTGAATGCAGAGAAGGTGATCATCGTGGACGACCTCTCTTCTGCTT
>JAYEGV010000234.1:0-4510 GCA_034659235.1 Methanobacteriota archaeon | reverse complement strand
GAGGATACGGAAGCGAGAAGGTGGAAAAGCTCATCGGCAAGATTAAAAATGGGTTTGAGTACTGGTTCACGTTTGTTATTCATCCGGGTGTTGAGCCGACCAATAACAGAGCGGAAAGGGCGCTTCGCGAGCATGTCGTTCAGCGGAAGATCGTAGGAACACTGCGTAATGGAAAAGGGACGTCAATCCATGAGCGAATCATGACAGTGCTGGCGACATGGGCGCAACAGGGTCTCAACAGCTTCCGGATGCTGAGGGCGAGGTTGAGCGGCTAAACACGTACATTTTGTCTACGAGCAGATGCTCCAATTGTTGTGGGCGGTGTTGTATAAGGAGGAACTGAGTTTCAAGGCATTTGTGATAGAGATGTACGAGATGAGCAACGAACGAGTTGCGCGGGTAGAGAGGAAATCTGCGAGGGCGAACGTATAGACAACAGGGCGCTATTACGTTGTTAGGCCACTGAAACGCCAGGGATTTTAGTGGCAGTATGTCCACCTCAAAACATTTTTCTTCTCAAGAAAGGCTGAAGTTCAGCATAAGTGTTCTCGATGTTTTTGTGAATTCTTGTGGATTCGGAGATACTGAAACAAGCACAACCTTGATAACAACCGGTACCAATTATGAACAAAATAGAGGAGGTTTATAAATGGACATTGATAGACCGGTGCGAGAGGTTATGTCACCACGGGTGATCACAGCAGACATCAACGATCCGCTGCCAGATATCGCGAAGGAACTGATCAAATACGATAGATCAAGCGTTATCGTTACAAAAGATGGAAAACCGGTTGGTATCATAACCGAGCGTGACATCTCACGCAAGATCATCCCTGATGACAGGAAACCGAGTTCTGTTCCGCTTTCTGAGATCATGACAGCTCCACTGATCACCATCGATCAGAATACGCCATTGAGCGATGCAATCCAGATGATGCTTTCGCATAAGATCAGGCGACTGCCTGTTCTCCGAAACGAAACGCTCATCGGCATCATCACGAGTCAGGATATTGTTGCCGTATCCTCTGAGATGAGCAACACCTTAAGAGAGCTCGTGCAATCAAACAGTGCATTCCTGCTGACATCTGATTTCGAAGGAATCTGCGATGCCTGCGGACAGTATTCATATCATCTGACTGTTGTCGATGGAAAATCGCTTTGCGATGACTGTAAGGATCTTATATGGACAGAACCAACTGATTCCAGCCACGAATCCGCATACATAGAGGAATAGCGGATGGATCTCGTACAGAATATACTCGAGATCATCGAAAATGATCCCAAGATTGAGGTTGGTGAAATTGCAGCACTCGTTGGTAGATCGGATACAGAGGTCATGGATTGCATCGATCAACTGGAAAAAGATGGTACAATCCGCAAATACAAGACCGTCATCGACTGGGATAAAGTAAATAATGGCTACGTTTATGCGATCATTGAAATAAAGGTATCGTTGGAGCGTGAGACAGGATACGACCTTGTTGCAGATCGTATTTCAAAATTTCCAGAGGTTAGATCGGTCAGATTGATTTCAGGGGATCACGACATATCACTCACCGTACGCGGCAGATCCATGAAAGAGGTCGCATTCTTCGTTGCAGAGAAGATTGCGACCCTGCCACAGGTGCAGAGCACTGCCACCCATTTTGTTTTGAAGACGTATAAGGAGGATGGCGTGATGCTGCATGAACCGGAACATGCAGAGCGTCTCCCGATCGTCGCATAAAAGGATGATGCGAATATCAGATGCAGTACGGAGTGTGCCGCCATCAGGCATCCGCAGATTCTTTGATATGGCAACCGAGCTTGAGGATGTGATCTCGCTTGGTGTCGGAGAGCCCGATTTTGTGACTCCGTGGCACATCAGAGAGACGTGCATTCATGCACTCGAGCGCGGATACACATCATACACCACCAACCAGGGGCTTTTCGAATTGCGGAAAGAGATCGCAGATACATTCCGCAGGGATTACTCGGTGCATTATGATCCCGATTCTGAGATACTGATCACAACGGGTGTGAGCGAGGGGATAGATCTTGTGATGCGTTCGATTCTGGATCGCGGAGATGAGGTCATCGTCCCTGAGCCGTGTTATGTTTCATACATGCCAACCGTGATCTTTGCAGGAGGTGTTCCGGTCACAGTTTCCACGAGGATCGAAAATGATTTCAAAGTCACGTCAGAGCAAATAAAAGGAAAAATAACCGAAAAAACAAGAGCAATCCTGATTAATTATCCGAATAATCCAACAGGTGCAACAATGGAGAAGAAGGATCTCGAAGAGATTGCAGATGTTGCAATCGAGCACGATCTGATCGTTATCTCTGACGAGATATATGACAAACTAACATACAACGGAAAACATACCTGTTTCTCATCGCTGAATGGGATGATGGATAATACGGTCGTTTTCAATGGCTTTTCAAAGTCCCATGCAATGACCGGACTCCGGATCGGATACGCGCTTGGAAATCGCGACATCATTGGAGCGATGACAAAGATACACCAGTACACCATGCTCTGCGCTCCGGTCACATCGCAGATGGCTGCTATCGATGCACTGCGGAACGGAAAGGAAGAGATGGAGCGGATGGTGAGGGAGTACGACCGCAGAAGACATCTGATCATCAACGGTTTGAACAAACTTGGACTGGATTGTTTCTGGGGAAAGGGCGCGTTCTATGCATTTCCATCGATTGAAAACACCGGAATGACATCGGACGAATTTGCAGAACGTTTGCTGCTCGAGAAACGGGTGGCTGTCGTTCCTGGAAATGTATTCGGGGACCCGGGAGAAGGATTTCTGCGGTGCTCTTATGCTGCATCAAGAGACGATATAAAGGAGGCACTTCTGCGCATAGGGGAGTTTCTTGAGTCGATTCAGCGTGTGGTGCAGTATAACGTGGCATAAGCTTCCACTATCTACAAAAAAATCATTGCAATGAAGATCACATAAACCATAGTAAACAGCACACCGATCCTCCTGTCAAAGACTCCTTTATATCGTATAAAAAATGCCATAGCCATCGCCAGAAAGACCATCAGAACGATATCATCCACGAGGGTCTCGCCATCGATCATCGGGATGGTGTGTATTCCAGCGCCAATTCCGAGAGCGAGCAGGATGTTTGCGATGTTGCTCCCAATAACATTTCCGAGAATCAGCATACCCTGTCTCTTCCTGGCGGCTGCAATCGAGACCGCAAGTTCCGGAAGCGAGGTTCCGAGCGCGACCATCGAGAGCCCGATGATTGTGGCAGAGACACCCAGTTCCGATGCGATATCGATAGCAGCACCAACCAGAAACTTGCATGCTGCAAGCACACCCACGATTCCCACGATGGTCTGGAGTATGGATTGAATGAAGTTTTTTTCGTGAACCTTTGGAACGATATGCTGCGATCGGTGTCTGACGTATCCGTCCCAGATATACCACCCGTACACGATTATCAGCAGCAACCCTTCCACGCGTGTGATTCTGCTATTATACAGGAGACAGCATGATGCGAGAACAAGTATCAGAACATGGGTCTTTGCATCACGATAGACACTGGAATCGATTGCGATGGGGTGAATAAGACATGCTGCGCCAAGTACCAGCGCGATGTTGGTGATGTTCGATCCGATGATGTTTCCGATCGCAATTTCCGGGTTGCCGGTAAGCGATGAGTATGCAGAGACCGAAATCTCAGGAAGTGACGTTCCGATCGCAACAACGGTCACACCGATCATGAAATCTGACACGCCTATATCCCTTGCAAGTTTTGATGCGCCGCCAGTGAACCAGTCACTCGAATACGCCAGAAAGATGGCGGATGTCAGCAGGACCAGCAGTTCTATCAGCATGAGATTAAATCGGTTTCATAGTACATAATCTTTATAACTATGCATGGCAACATATCCTTCGGAGGAAGATAACATTGGCAAGAAAAACGACCAGAAAAGCTGATCGGTGGAAAACAAAGAAATGGTACCAGATCGTAGCCCCTGAGATGTTTGGCAGGACGGTCATAGGGGAAACTCCTGCAGATGCACCAGAAAAACTGATTGGACGGGCGATAGAGGTCACGGTTGGCGAGATGATGAATGATTATTCGAAACAGAACATCAAACTGCGATTCAGGGTCGATGATGTGAGCGGTGACACAGCAAACACAGCATTCATCGGACATCAACTGACCAATGATTATATCGCATCGCTGATCAAGCGCCAGACCTCACGCATCGATACCAATCTGGAGGTGTATACGAAGGATGGATATCGGATGCGGATAAAACCGACCTGCTTCACGACACATCGTGCAAAAACAAGTCAGATGAAGATGATACGCGAGAGAGCGGAAGAACTTATTCGAGATCGTGCAAGAAAACTTGATTTCGAAAAGTTAATCGAAGAGATCGTGCAGGGAAAACTTTCTGCAAAGGTTTATCGCAGCGTTAAAGGTGTATATCCACTGCGCAGGGTGGAGATTCTAAAAACAGAGATTACTGGTGTTCCCGCGGGGCGGT
>JAYEGV010000233.1:0-4695 GCA_034659235.1 Methanobacteriota archaeon | reverse complement strand
AAAAAAACTTGAAGTGTCACCCAACGGAAAGGCTAAAAACAGATCAACTTCTCAAAGGTGAGTTGTTACAGTCACATTACTGCGAGGTAGAAAATGTGCGGTGGCATGATTTGCCGAAACCAGATCGGGATGGCAGCTGAGCGTCTGATCAAAAGCCTCTGAAAACATGGTAGTTTCTCCAATCGAGTGATCCGGACTTATGGATATGCCTGAAATTAGTTTATACTAAATCCCTACACCCATAACGCAGTAAGAAAACCCCATCTTTGCAGCAGAGTTCGATTCCGGAAAACTGTCGTCTGACTGCTCCTTGCTCGAAGACTTTGATTTCTTGCGATCTTTCTTAGAATTTTCTTTTTGTCGTTTATGGCGCAGTTCTCCTTATTCGATGCGCTAAACCCAGTACCATCGAACGAGAATGTGATCTCTTTGCCTTCTACACTTTCATTGGTTATTACTACGATTTCGTCCGGAATCTCGTTTACCGGCTCTCGATCATACCCGCGTTCTATCGTTTTATAAGAAAAATGGCGGCTTATTCCCAATTTCTCCTGGCACACAATCTTGTGGAGATTCACTTTTTTGGAAACAGTATAATGGAAGCATTCACCCGGATCCGCTCTTGATCACATGTGCGATTGCGCCGCCACTGATGAGAATCTCGATGATAACGAACATCCACGCGACGAAAAATCCTGCATTCCCTATGGCGCTGTATGCGGACTGTGCAAATACCGCACCATCCATATCACACAGCGGCAGAGCATCGATCCATGCTCTGCATAGAAAAACAACACCGATCATGTGCAGCATCTTATTCTCATACGAATAGATCAGTATTATCCCGGCTATAACCAATCCAAGACTACCAGCAATCGCCACAAGCATGGTTTCGATCGATGTCATAGTCCCATGTACAAACATCGAGCCGGTGGCGAGACTGATATCTCCGAGCGACACCGTATATCCGAGTGTGAGCGCAACTACCGAATGGAACCATTCATGCCCGAGCGTGGCTGAACCCCATCCGAAAATAAGACATACAGCACCACAGATCACCTCACCCATATTGTTCCACATATTCTCTATTTCTCCCCATGTCATAACCACTCACCGCATCATTATTATGAGGATTCATAACTTAAAAATGTTACGATGGATTTAACCATGATGGATACTATCCGATATTTGATACAACAATGGAGATCATTCGATGAACATAGGTATACTGGTACTCGGACATGGGAGCACGCTCCCGTACAACAAGGAGCTCGTTGAGAAGATGGCAGAGACGATCGCTGGCTATGAAAATGCCGTTGTGCGAACCGCGTTTCTGAACATCAACCAGCCAACTTTGAAGCAGGGTCTGGAAAGTTTCAAAGGAACTGGCGTTGATAAGATTGTCGCGCTTCCGATCTTTCTTGCACACGGCGTTCACACGCTTGAGGATATCCCTCGCGAGCTGAATCTGAATGAGGACAAAAAAGCGACGATCGAGATCGATGGAGACATGGTTGAGATCGTGTATGCAGAACCGCTTGGCGCAGACACATCTATCGCTGAACTTGCATACAGAAGAGCAAACGAAGCGCTCTCACATTGACCGCGAGATTCTGCGGTTCATGAATAAAAAATATGGACATTGCAGTGCTCGATCTGACACACGGCGGTACTCTGATCGCGCAGTGTCTTGCAGAGACGGACACAGTTACTGCTGTCGATGTATACCATACGCTCGATGATCGTACACGACACGATCTCAAATCATCTGGCATATCCCTTCTAACAGAACCGCCCGATGCAAATGATTTCGATCTGATCGTGTCGCCCGTTCATCTGGATCAGGCGTATCCCACGCTCTGTGGTGCGCGCGCTGCCGGCATACCAGTGATCACGCATCATGCCGCTGTCCACAAGATTCTGAACCAGCGCCTTCAGCGCTATAGAATAGTCGAAGTCACTGGCACGACCGCAAAGACGAGCACCATACAAATACTTGCAGGAATATTATCAACATGTACAGATAAAAAAATCATCTCGCACACCAGTGCAGGCGTCGATTACTGGGAGGGTGGCATCCCAAGAACGATAGCAAGGTTCAGTATCGCACCGGCAAGCATCATTGGAGTGATAAGATCAGCCAAGACCGAACCGGATCCTGATATATTCATCTTCGAGGTCTCGCTCGGCGGCACAGGGCTTGCAGACACCGGTATCATCACCACGCTTTCAGGAGATTATCTGATTGCGAATAATACCAGAGCAGCATCCGATGTAAAGATGCAGATGATACATCGTGCAAAACCAGGATCAACGCTGATTCTCGGGAGTGATATAATCTCTGATTCAAACGCCCTTACATTCGGGAACCATGGAGATGTATATTTTGAGAGCATCGATCCAGAACATGCCACAATCGCAGCGATGGACGAACGCATCGAGTTCACAGTCAATGATTATGATATCTTCTCGTACAGAATAGCAATTCTTGGTGCGGTGACTGCTGCAATCTCGATGAACATCGATGTAGGGTGTATAAAATCTTTTCTTGACAATTTCAGTGGTGTAAGTGGAAGAATGAGGATATTGAAGATCAATGGCAGAACGATCATCGATAATTCAAATTCAGGTATGAACATATCGTCTGCAAAATCTGCGATTGACCATGCCAGACGAATAGCAGATAAAAGGAAGATCGTTGTGATCATCGGGATCGAGAAGTACAACGTCTGCGAAGGGCTTGATCCGGAGGGTGTGAGTGAACTGATCGGAAGAAACAGAGATTTCATCGATCGCTTCATCACAGTTGGTATGAACAGCGATTATAAAGTTTCTGATCTGGATACAGGGATGGATCTGGCGATGGATCTGACAGAGGAAGGTGACATGATCATATCATGCGTCAAGTGTTTCAGATAAATATATAAACCGTCAACAGTAATATTTATATCTTCACAATCATAGATGCATTCGATCATGGGCTCGTGGTCTAGCCGGTTATGACATCGCCTTCACACGGCGGGGATCCTGCGTTCGAATCGCAGCGAGCCCATCATCACGGAGTGGATATTTTTCAGTAAGGTTAATATATCAATTCATACCACTAATACCAAAAGTACAGAAATAGTATGCTGAAGGTTACCCTATGCTTCTTGAAGACATTATAAAAACGATCAAGATCGAGAATGTGGTCGCATCCACATCGATATCAAGCACCATCAATCTCGAATCTGTGTCTGAGATGATTGAAGGGGCTGAATACAACAAAAAGAGGTTTCCCGGTGCAATTTATCGTCTTGCTGAACCGAAGCTTGCTGTTCTTGTTTTCGGAAGCGGGAAGATCGTGTGCACCGGTGCAAAAAAGATTCAGAATGTCAAGGTCGGAATAACAAAGATCCTTGAAAAACTTGAGGAGATCGGAATCAGTACCGATGGACAGACCGAACTGGTTCTGCATAATATTGTTTCATCTGCGGATCTTGGATGTGAAATCAACCTTGATGCTGTTGCAATGGGTATCGGGTTCGAAAACATCGAATATGAGCCAGAACAGTTTCCAGGTCTGGTTTACCGAATTGCAGACCCAAAATCCGTTGTATTACTTTTCGGATCCGGAAAGATGATCATCACCGGATGTAAAAGTCCGGAAGATTCAAAACTTGTTGTTACTAAAATCGTAAACGACCTCGGTGAACTTGGTTTGTTATGATTCCGATCACTGACAATCATATCCATCTCGATCGCAGGGGAAAAGGGATTTTAGCAGTCAAGGAGTTCGCCCGCGCGGGTGGCACGCATATAATTCTTGTGTCAAAACCATCATGGACACTCGGCATACATGCAACAAAGCCAGACGACTATAAACCTGTATTTGAGGAAACAATCAGTATTGCGGATGAAATAAATCGATCCGATATCGGGGTGACAGCATTTCCTGTACTTGGAGTTCATCCCGCAGAGATCACGATCTTAACCGACCGGATGGATCAGGCGCGGGCAGAGGAGTTGATGATGGGTGGGCTTGAGATCGCACAGCGATTTGTTTATGAGAACAAGGCGATAGCCATCAAGACAGGGAGACCTCATTATGATGTGTCTGAGAGTGTATGGGATGCGTCCAACCGCATCATGGGTTATGGCATGGCTCTCGCGTGTGATGCTGACTGCGCTGTGCAACTGCATACCGAGACCGTTGATGCGGCAGCAATCGCTGATCTTGCAGATATCGCAAGAAAGTCCGGGCTGCCGCCCGAAAAAGTGGTCAAGCATCACGCGCCGCCACTGGTGCATGTTTTTGAGCGTGTTGGGATATTTCCGGGAGTGCACGCAGGCAAGGGCGCGATCGAGACAGCACTCGCCGAAGGAAGCAGATTCATGATGGAGACCGATTACATCGATGATCCGGAACGACCCGGTGCTGTGCTTGGACCAAAGACCGTGCCGCGGAGAACGAAGCAGTTGATCGATCGGTTCGGTGAGGATATATTCTGGAAGGTGCACAAGGAGAACCCTGAGCAGGTGTACGGTATCGAGATCGTGTTGTGATTGTGCGGTGTGTGAGGAATGTTAAATTGTAACAACTCACCTTTGAGAAGTTGATCTGTTTTTAGCCTTTCCGTTGGGTGACACTTCAAGTTTTTTCAGACACGGATTAACACGGATTAACACGGATTTATTGTTAATTGGGATCAGTTT
>JAYEGV010000232.1:0-4701 GCA_034659235.1 Methanobacteriota archaeon | reverse complement strand
CTGTTCATACGAAAAGGTTATGTGCTGAGAGTGTCCAGTGGTAGTTGATCAATTGATTTATCGATGCGACTTATGGAATTTGAGTATTTTGGTTCTGTGTGCGCTTTTCTAAGTTGGTTGGTTTAAACTAAGAAGGAGGAAAAAAATTGTTTGAAAGAGAAACATACGATGCACCGGTTTCCGAAGGCGCAGTCTATGATGTTGCCATCGAAGACATTGCCAAGGAAGGAGACGGGATAGCACGTGTACAGGGTTTTGTGGTTTTTGTGCCCGGCACAAAAATCGGAGACAATGTCAAAATTAAGGTTGACAAAGTCATGAGACGGTTTGCAATCGCATCTGTAGCAGAGTGAATTATAAATCGTTAAGATTTTAACGTTTGGTTCCGGGTGTGCATCCTCCTGTTGAATCGGGATGGTTCAATAACACGAGATGCACACCGGAACAATTTTTTTTGCAGCAGACGCCGTGGTCACACTTCAGACGACTGTTGCGCTCACACGGGTCAGCAGGATACATACAGATCGGTATTATTGATTTTGCTTCCTGAGATGCGCCATTCGTCAGCAGTAAGTCTGCGATGCCCTGCGCAGGGAAATATTAAAGTATAATACCATCCACCATGTTATCGGTTGGGCCCGTAGCTTAGCCAGGTGGAGCGCACGGCTGATAACACCTGCGGCATCATTGCTGCGTTGCAGAAACCGTGAGGTCCTGCGTTCGAATCGCAGCGGGCCCATCACCAGAAACGGATGGTTGTGCCGTGGTAGCTCAGCCTGGGAGAGCGCTGCGCTGAAGACGCAGTTGTCCCCGGTTCAAATCCGGGCCACGGCATCCGCGCGCCGATAGTGTAGTGGTTATCACCGGGCGTTGCCAACGCTCGAACTCGGGTTCGAATCCCGATCGGCGCATTCATGCGTAAAGCGCGCCTTTCTGCACAGCCAGAGGATGTTCTGGCATTCACATCATCGCGTGATGCCGATCACTGGATATTTGAGGCAGATCTTAATGTAGATCGTGCACACGTCGTGATGCTGACAGAAGAGGGCATTATCACGAGTGAAATCTGTTCTCTCATACTATCCGCCCTCGATAGGATACAGAATGACGGTATCTCATCACTACCGCCAGAGGAAGATATCCATGCCGCAATCGAGTCAAAACTGATCGATATGATCGGTGAGGATGCTGGCGGGCGTATGCATACCGGACGCAGCCGAAACGATGAGGTTGCTACCTGCATTCGTGTACGGTTGCGTGATCTGTTGCTGACCATGATGCGTGAATCAATCAATCTCAGAAAAATCCTGATCGTGCACGCGAAGAAGCATACGAGAACACTGATGCCAGGATTCACACATACCCAGCATGCCCAGCCGACCACGCTCGCACATCATCTGCTTGCTCATGCAGGTGCGTTTGAGCGGGATTTTGATCGATTGAATGATGCATACACACGCACGAATCTGAGTCCGCTGGGCGCTGCGGCATTTGCAGGCACAGGCTTTCCAGTTAACAGGACGCGAACCTGCGAGTTGCTCGGGTTCGATGGGGTGATCGAAAACTCGATGGATGCGGTTACCACACGCGATTTTCTAATCGAGTCGGTATCCGCGTTTGCGAATCTCATGACCAATCTGAGCCGTGTCGCAGCAGAACTCATTATGTGGTCATCGTCCGAGTTCGATTATATAACCATCGATGACCGGTATGCTTCCACATCATCGATCATGCCGCAGAAAAAAAATCCGGACGTCGCAGAACTGATAAGAGGAAAAACAGGCAGTGTGATTGCTGACGCTATCGGTATATTAACCATCACAAAGGCACTTCCACACAGTTACAACCGCGATCTGCAGGAGGCTACCCCGCATCTGTGGAGTGCTGTCTCAGATACGCTTGCAAGCGTTCGCATGACTGCAGGCATGATCGATACCATGAGTATACATGAAGAGAAGCTTGCACGAGCGGCAACTGCCGGATTTGCCATGGCAACCGAACTTGCCGATACACTGGTGCGATCATGTAACATCTCGTTTCGGACGGCGCATCAGATCGTTGGAACACTCGCACGGACGAATGCACACCCATCACTCGAAGCAATCGATGAAATCGGGTTATCGATCACTGGCAGACGGTTGAGTGATCTTGGTCTCGACGAGTCGATGATATCAACCGCACTCGATCCGATCTCGAGCATACGTACCCATGCTGGCGGCGGTCCCGCTCCCGATGATGTGACGCGGGTAATCGAAATCTTTTTGAGGAGGTTGCAGGATGATGTGGCTGCGCTGGATAAACGCTGTGAGCTCGTGGAAAAGGCGATGCAGATGCTTGAGCAGGAAGTGGGGAAGTACCGGTAGATCCGATGCCAGAGAATCCCAATCATTAAATACCACAGAACAATAATTTACCATACAGGTGAACTTAATGGTGATTGGAATCGTAACTTATGGGGTGTACATACCGCGTTATCGAATCAAGGTCTCTGAGATAGCAAAGGTGTGGAACGCGGATGCGGAGAGCATCGCAAGCGGGCTTCGGGTACAGGAGAAGTCGGTGCCAGACATCGATGAAGATACCGTGACGATTGCGGTGGAATCTGCGAGAAATGCGATTAACAGGGGTGATATCGATCCCTCCCGCATCGGTGCAATATACACAGGATCAGAGAGTCATCCTTATGCTGTGAAACCCACAGGCACCATCGTGGCTGATGCCATCGGCGCGTCACCCCGTCTTACGGTTGCAGACTTCGAATTCGCATGCAAGGCTGGAACAGCAGGGATTCAGACCTGTATGGGCATGGTTGAATCCGGTCGAATCGATCTCGGACTCGCGATAGGCGCAGATGTCGCACAGGGCGCGCCAGGGGATGCTCTTGAATATACTGCTGCTGCCGGAGGTGCTGCTTATGTAATCGGCAGGGATTCATTGATCGCTGAGATCGAGGGCACATTTTCATTCACCACTGACACACCTGATTTCTGGCGCAGGGAAGGCATGCCATACCCCAGACACGGAGGTAGGTTCACAGGCGAGCCAGCGTATTTCAAGCATATCACATCGGCTGCGCGAGGGCTGATGGAAGAGCTCAATACCACACCAGCGGATTATGATTATGCTGTATTCCACCAGCCGAACGGAAAGTTCCCGCGGCGGGTAGCAGCGAGTCTCGGATTCACCCCTGAGCAGATTGAGTCAGGAATTATGGTGACCACGCTTGGAAATACCTATTCGGCATCGTGCATGATCGGACTTGCGGCAATCCTTGATGTTGCAACAGCAGGCGACCGGATATTTATGACATCGTTCGGATCAGGCGCAGGAAGCGATGCATTCAGTCTGAAGGTCACTGATCATCTGGATGATATCAGGGGTGGTGCTCCGAGTGTTTCTGATCTGTTGAACGAGAAGAAGTATATCGATTATGCAACTTATGCAAAACACAAAGGCAAGATACGGCTGTAGGTTATGGTATAGAACCAGGTAATCTCAAAATCCAACCACAAGATTACACAGATTTTCACAAGATTTCTGTGTTAATCTTGTGTAATCTCGTGGTTTTATACGATTATCCACACGATATTGAACAAGTACATCAAACGCGCATGATTTGTCTCGCTGTTCTGTGTCTGACTTCGGGAGTACTGATTGATGCAACAACTTGATAATCCACAGCACCGTATCTGATGGCATGAACGTCATTTGCTTTGACCTGGAAGGTCCATTATCCCCGCAGGACAACGCTTACGAGGTAACCTCGCTGATCGACAACGGAGATGTGATATTTGAGACGCTCAGTAGATATGATGATTTTCTGGCGCTTGCTGGTCGTGAGAACTATGAGCCAGGCGATACGCTCGCGTTGATCGTTCCGTTCCTGCTGATACATGGAATAACAGAGAAGGATATCATTGATGTCTCGTCGCATGCGATGATCGTTGCCGGTGCAAAGAATCTGATTGCGAGATTGAAAGCGCATAACTGGGATGTGCACATCATCTCGACGAGTTATGAACAGCACGCCTACCAGATCGGCGCATCGCTTGATGTTCCCAGTGATCATATCACATGTACGAGATTTGATCTTCCGGGATTGTATGGGAGACTCGCAGAAGACGATATCGCCTGCATACGCGGTATTGAAGAGGATATTCTTGGTATCAACGATGAAAAAAAAATATTTAAAATATTAGATAATTTTTACTTTAAGGTATTGAAGGAAACTACACTTGGTGATATCTTCTCGCAGGTGCGGGTGATCGGAGGCGCACGCAAGGTTCAGGCATTAGAATGGATTGCTGCCAGTCACAACATGGCGCTCAACGAGGTAATCGTTGTCGGGGATTCGATCACCGACTTTGCAATGCTCAAGCGTGTGAGGGATGCGGGCGGGATTGCGATCGTTTTTAATGGTAACGAGTATGCAGTCCCTTATGCGAATATAGCGCTCTGTGGAACCGATATCGGGCTCTTGTGGGAGTTTGCGCAGGCATACACACGCGGAGATGATGCAATCGAACTGGCACGCATGATGGAGCAGGAATACAGGGACGATCCGCGGGTCGATTGTCTTGTTGATGCGGATGCGGATAAGATCGCAGCGGTCGTGGAAGCGCACAAGAGGTTCAGAAAAATCGTGCGCGGCGAGGCTGCGAAACTCGGGTGATCGAGGCTGTTAGCGTCATCTGGTGTTGA
>JAYEGV010000231.1:0-4741 GCA_034659235.1 Methanobacteriota archaeon | reverse complement strand
CG
This sequence comes from Methanobacteriota archaeon, assembly GCA_034659235.1. GTDB lineage: Archaea > Halobacteriota > Methanosarcinia > Methanosarcinales > Methanogasteraceae > Methanogaster_B. The sequence goes on along the minus strand of JAYEGV010000231.1, from coordinate 4,739 downwards.
AATCTACCTTCTTTTGGACAACCTGCATCGGTTGCAACGACTTCTTTCTGGCAGTGTGGGCATATGTAATGTGCAATTTTGTATTCGGTGACGATAATAGGTTGTGGTTCCGGAATCTCCTCGATTACCTTCGTTTCCACGCTGAATGGGTCACCAAGCTCAGTTCCGCAGTCAGGACATCTGTCTTTCGTGACATCCACGTGCCTATCAGGCTTTGCAGGAGGTCTCGTCACCCCTTTATGCCCTTCTTCTGCCCCGGCTTGTTTCCACCGCCTTTATTCTGATCTTTTTTGCGGTTGCCGCCACGCTTCAGGCTTGGTGGGGTATGTGCGTTCTCATACATAGCCAGTTTGGCTTCGAGTTCCTTTATGTGTCCTTTAAGCAATCCATTCTCACGCTTGAATTGGTCAATCGCGTCTTGAAGTTGCTTGATGGTCTCGTCTTTATCCATCATCCTCTTGAGAGAGAAATGCGGTCATGATATAGAAGTTTTGTGGTCGAAAATGGGTTTTAGATTGATCCGGAAGAAATGTAGAGGGGGGCGGTGGTTATGACGCGGGGAGCTAAACACGTACAGAAAAAATAGATGGCAGACGATAATCTGCCATCAACATTCTGAGCGGGTTTCTAATCTCTTCTTCTGGATATCATAAGTCCCAGAAGCATCACCAATCCGATCGCGAAGAGTGTTATGCTCGCAAGCTCTGGTACCGGTGCAACAATACCTACCGTGGTCGCTGAGTCGATGCCGTCTGATGCCGCGTTGTACACGTTGTCCTTGTTATCCACCACGATGTCATAGTTCATCTGCGATCCTGCAGGAATGTCACTCCAGATCGCTGTCGATCCGAAGCTTCCGCTTCCATCAGTCGTCACAGTCTCCTGCGATCCGGATGGGTCAGCGCTTGTGCTCAGTGTATCACCGTCACCAACTGGATCAGGCTGGATCCAGATCGTGTACTCCGTGTTCGCAGAAAGTCCGGTTCCCTTTGCATACACGGTTTCGTCTGGCGCGAATTGATCCTTCTCGTTGCCAGCACTGTCACATGAGATGATCTCTGGCTCAAGCGTCACGTTCTCGCTGAACCCGCCGCCATCAATCTCTGCCTGTGAAACCGTGTGTTCAGTGGTATTCGACTGCGAGCACCCTGACGCCTCAATCTCCAGGACATCGCCAGCGCTCACATTGTCGCTCTCAAGCGCAAGCAGGTAGTAGTTCGATGTCGAAGAGTTCTCGGCGTACCAGCTTGCGCCGGTGTTCACGTTCGTCACCTGAACCCATGGATCGTTGCATGGATTGCCGTCTGAGTCAGATACATACCCGGTGATCAGGAACGGCGTTGACGGCTGTGCCATCGCAGGTGCGATCGTCATCGCGCACACCAACGCAGCGAGTAATGCCCTCATTAGTAGCCTATTCATCCTTTATACATCCTTTATTCTGAACGTAGTTTAATAAATAAAGAAAGGGGGTTTGCCCCCTATTCTTTTCAGTTCTTCGCATACACAGCGTCCAGTCCCACGATTCTTGGCTTCCACCACGTTCCTGGCTTTGTTACTTTGATGTATCTCACATCACCGAAGTCGCCGCTGAAGTCGTACTCTGTCCATCTCCGGGAGTTGCATGTTTCACTGCCGATCGTGGTCCAGCTCACACCATCCGAAGATATTGCCACATCGAAGTTCACCGTCCGGAATCCAACCTTTCTGACCCAGACACTGACGTTCTTGCACGCTGGCAGCGTCTCTTCCAGTTCGATTGCTATCTTAGCATTTCTGAAGAGGATTGCACCTCTGTTATCTGGTTCACCCAGCGCTCTCCATGCAATTCGGGTATTCTTCTTCGCGTAAACGCTATCTCCGTATCTTTCCACTGACAGAACTGTTACAGCCTTCTTCTCAGACCTTGTGCAGTCTTTCCACGTGCCCTTGTCTGCGTAGACTGTATAATCGCCAGCAGTGTCAATAGATAGCGTGGCATTGCCATCGGAATCTGTCTGGAACGTCAATCCATCAACATAGACCGTTGCGTTATTCACAAGCTCGAATCCGGAAGTGCCGTTGTATGCAGTAACCGTCGCAACAAAGTTCTCGCAGACGTTAACTTCAGTCGCACTGAGCTCGATTGCAAGCGGAGGAGCTGTCCATGCTCCGAAGTACCAGAGCACCTCGTCAGAATCAGCGAGCGTGTAATCCGCAGCACCGTCCCATGGCGAGACATAGTTCACGCGGTACATCCAGCCGTCATAGTTGATCGCTGGCTCGTTGTTGACTTCGGAGATGTATAGTCCGTAAACCGAGTTCTCAGCCACATAGCCGAATCCGCCGATCCTGTCTGCCTCATCGAGTGCTCCTAATGCCGTTGGTTCGTTCAGGTAATGGATCGAGCCGTCGGATGCCGTGATCGTTGAGTTGCTGAATGTGACGTCTCCTGTCCAGACCGTCTCGTCCTTGCCCTCGATTCTCACGTTTGCTGTGACTGTGAGTTTTTCGAGGACGTCCATGGTCTGCGAGAGATTGTTGTTGGATTCATCTGACTCGGTCACTGCATCAGATGCATCTGCTGTCACGGTGAGCGTTGCACCACCTGTTACATCCGGTGTCCAGAGGAACTCGACCGTCGCATTCTCGCCTGCTGCAAGTGTTGCGATGGTTGCTGTGTCAACAGGAATGCCATCGACTGCAAGCGAGACATCGAAACTTCCAGCATTGGATCCGCCGATGTTCTCGATCGTTGCTGTGATCGGGTTGATCACATCGCTGCGGAGGTTGGCTGGCGTATCGATTGCTGATACGGTCAGGTCTGGCTTCGGCGTGTAGAACGCATACACCCTGCCGCCTCCGATCGTGAAGACAATATCGTCTGCGACTGCTGGAGATGATCCGCCCTCAGGATAGCTCCAGATCACGTCACCGGTTGCTGCGTCAAGTGCGTAGGTTCCGGCATAGCCGAATAAACTGCCGGGGTGTCCTACAAATACCTTGTCGTCTGCAACCGCAACTGAGCATGTCCAGCCTCCGATTTCATCGCCTGTATCTGTGCTCCATATCGGATTTCCGGTTGTCGCATTGAAGCAGTATGTCTGCATTTGGCTGTATCCGGAGCAACCTCCGCAGACGTACACGTTCCCGTAAGCAACAGCAGGTGTTGAGTCAGATCGCTGGATCGTCTGCTGCCACAGAATGTCTCCATCGCTTGCGTTCATCGCATAGATAGCACCATCGCCGTCAAATTTGTAGTTGGTAACGTACACAGTGCCGTCCACAATTACAGGAGAGCCGCAGGTGTCAAGAGGCGTGGTCTGGTTCCAGATCACGTCACCGGTATCGGCATCGACACAGTACACAGTCCCGCCGACATATATCCAGGTGGTGAGATAGAACTTCCCGTCCTCATACGCTGGCACGCCCTGTGCGTATCCGACACCCCAATTGCCTGTTTTTGTCTCTGTGAAGTTCCATAGCAGTTCACCGACCTCTTCATCGAGACAGTAGAAATGACCTGCCTGCCAGTCGTTAACGATAACCTTGCCGTCCGCAACTACAGGACCTCCATTGACCGATGCCTCTCCTGTAGGATTCTCAAATGCCCATATCTGCTCGCCGGTTGTGGCGTTGTAGCATCCTGCCTCTATATCTGTAGAGGTGAATACTTTGCCGTCGTGGTACGCAGGTGATGCCCATGAACCGGATGCAGGCGTAGGGATGCTTACGTTCCAGAGAATTGCGCCTGTGAACTCATCGAGACAGTACAATACACCTTCTCCACTTCCAAAGGGACTCGTGGGACCGCCGTATGCAAAGACCCTGCCATCAGCAACCACTGTTGACGTGCCCCCGATCGCGGATAGCTCATCGCTGATCCAGAGCGTCTCGTTCGTGTCAGGTGCATCTGATGGCGAGAATCCTGTGTGTACGATGTCGTGGTGGAACTGTGTCCAGTCTGTGGGCTTGATTATGACTGAGGTTCTCAAGAGATCGTTGTTTGTCTCGTTGGATTCTAAAACCTCATCGTTTGTGTCCACAGTCGCACTTAGCGCATGTCCTCCCAGTTCGGCAGGCATCCATGCGTATTCGAGCTCAGCGGTCTCTCCTGCGGGAAGTGATGGGACGGTCTGCTCGGGCACCGATGTTCCATCGATTGCGAGTGAGATATTGAACGATCCTGCATCTCCGGTGCCTGTGTTCTTCACCCTGACGCAGAGGATGTTATCCTCATTCGCATAGCCCGGAGTCTTCAGTGCGACCCATACGATAAGGTCAGGCATACTCGGTGCTTCGAGCACGTTTTCGAGGCAGTTGTTCGTCTCATTCAGTTCGTTGATAATCTCAGCGCTATCTGCACAGACCCTGATTGTGTCATTCTCACCTGAGAGTGTGAACGGACCGAGTGTGCTCGCGTAGTTCTCGCCTACCTGCAAAGCCGGCACAGAATCGGTTGCAACCACAGTTCCGTCGATCTTAATTGATGTTGTGCTCGCACCTGCACCGTCGCCGCCGATGTTCTCCACGGTGTAGGTTACGTTGTATGTCCTGTCTTTCAGACTTATCCAATCCTCAGACTTCTCTGTTACTGTGAGATCAGGTCTGTCGCCTGCTTCAAGAAGCATATCCTGCACGAATCCGCCGGTCTCGATCTCGGACGCTGTTACCGGGTGGTCGGTCTCGTTTGAGGCTGAACCATCGCTTGTGTTGATCCTGATCGTGTCGCCTGTGGTTATGTGTGTTGAGTCGGTCAG
>JAYEGV010000230.1:0-4755 GCA_034659235.1 Methanobacteriota archaeon | reverse complement strand
CTCGATGCCGACATCGCCATGGCGAACATCGGTCTGCATCTCGGAATAGAGAAGAGCCCTGTCACGCTGCACGATGTTCTTTCAGGAACCGCATCGATCAGGGATGCGATCTACGAAGCCCCCTCCGGACTCATGATTGTTCCATGCGGTGTATCGTTATCCGGATTCGAGCGATCAGATCCCGAAAAACTGCGTACAGCGCTTACAGAGATAACTCAGGAGATAGAGTTCTTACTGATCGATGCTCCGGCAGGGCTCAGCAAGGATGGGCTGATACCACTCGCGCTGGCAGATGATGTGGTTCTCGTGGTCAATCCGGAGATTTCTTCGCTTGCGGATGCTCTGAAAACAAAGAGGGTGGCTGAAATGCTCGGAAGTCACGTCAGCGGAACGATACTGAATCGTGTTGGAGGTGAGAGAACCGACCTATCAAGACAGGAGGTTAGCAAGATTCTTGGAACCGATGTGATTGCGGTCATTCCTGATGATGTGGAGGTGCGGAGGTCTGCTGCGTTAAAGAAGCCTATTGTGCTGCGTCGCACAAATTCTCCTGCTGCAATTGCCTATCGCAAACTTGCGGCACAGATGGCAGGCACAGCATTTACAGAGCCCAAGATCGCTCCGGGAGCAGGAGAAAGTGGATTCATAGGACGATTTGTACGAACCGTATTTGGGGGGTAATATCATGGCAGATTACATACTGGCAGTTGCAGGCATCATCCTGGTCATATCAGTACTGACAAACCTGATTCTCGGCATTCGGATACAACAACTGACTGCAGACCTGCAGGGCATGAAGTCAAGGATGGATGTAACCGCTGAGGAACTGGACAGTTTGAGCACACGGCTGGATGAGATCAAACAACTGACGTTGCGATGAAGGAGGGTTGTATCGTGATTCTCCCGTGCGGTACCGTGGTGTTTGAGAATCTGACGACCTCGATTGTGAATATCGATGGTCTGCTTGGTGAACTCAAGAATAGATCGCTCACAGGTTATATCGCTGTGAACGCTGATAAATTCTCTGGAACGCTGTTTTTGCGGGCAGGGAAACTGGTGAATGCGGTCGAGGATGGAAATGGAAGGGTTGTTGGCGAAGCAGCCGTCTCTGCGATCCTGCGGATGTGCAGAAGCAATGATGTCAGGATCGATGTTCATGAGACATCAGAGGAACTCCTTAATGCGCTGATCGGATTCGCAAAGGGCAAACTGATCCATGAAGGTCTTACATCCGGGTTCGTGAGCCTCGACAAACTGCTTGTGACATTGGAGCAGCAGAGGCACACAGGTTACCTCGAAGTTGTCATGGGATCCGAGGTTGGGATGGTTCTGTTTGAGGATGGACGCCCGATCGACAGCATCCATCGCAGAGAAGACGGGACAACAGTCGCTGGAGCGGATGGTCTTGCTGGGATCATGGATGCCACGAAGAAAAAGAATACTGTGATCAATGTTTACCAGTCAGAGATCGAGAGCCTCGATTGCGAGGAAGAGGAGATCGTCGTTGGTGAAGCGATCGACATAAGAACAGTGATCGATCTGTATGAAAAGATCATCTCGAAGATGGAGAAGAATATCGATAAACTGCTTGGGAGTGATAAATTCGCAAGGGAATTTGCCTTCGCAATGAAATTGCGGGGATCGGAAGGTCTGACATATAATCATGGTGCGATCGATTACAACGGCGATCTACCATGGAATGATCTGGTTGATGTATTGAATGCCGTTCTTGATGAGACGATCACAGGACTGTCAAATATCATCCCGAGACACACAATCATGAGCAATCTCCGTGCAAACATGAATGATCTCACCGAAGTGTACGGTGACGATATCGATCGGTTCGGAATATATAACATCACCGGACGGTGATTCAGATGATGCGATTTCCGGACGGCAGGTTAATCGGACATATCACAAGCACGGATACCGGTCTTGAAGGATATCTATGCGACCTCTGCGAAGAGGGATTTACTGGCATTATCAAGTGCACATCCATTACTGCCAATATATTACTGCTGGATCGCAGGGTGGCTGCCGCAACGTTTGTAGAAGAGGACGGCACCGAGATATCTGGTGATGATGCGGTCACGTCCATTCTGAAACATGCAGAGAAGATAGATATGGCATTTGATGTCGAAGAGCTCGATGTTGATCGGGCAAAGTTCTCATTGAAATGGTATTCTGATATCCATAAATACAAGAATGTGACCATAAAACCGGGACATAAAACCGTAAAAAGAACCGTGAAAGAAGATATAAGTGAGGAACGTGCGGATTTGATGGAGCGGTTCGGGATTCCGGAACCGGATTCAGACACCCTGAAAGGCATCCTGAAAAAATCGGGAATAGCTTTGCGTGATAACTGAACGGTATTCGTGCTGTAATTTATCATTCTCACAATAGCTTCCCGAATTTATGCCCAGTATTCCCTGAAAGTCACCCATAACCCGGGCAGATGTCTCTGCAACAACTCATTTGATGTACAGCAGCAATCCAGCTTCCTCCTCTTCTCAAGCGATCTCGCCAGCGGTCTTCCAAGCAACATGTCAGCCCTGGTCTCGTACTGCCCAAGCATCGCCATATCGTCATCTTCGAGAGCATCAATTACTGTTCTCCCTGCTATTTCGCCTGCTATCATAGCATTGTTGATGCCGGCACCTGTGATCGGGTCTGCCATGCCTGCACTGTCACCCACAAGCAGGATATTTTCATAGTACAACCTTTTCCGAAGTCCGCCTATCGGAAGTGCGCCTGTTATGTACCCGGTCCTCTCCCCACAGAGCCGCTCTGCCAGTGGGGACTCGCTTACGAATGCATCCAGATATTCGTGCGGAGACCGGGTGCCTGCATCGGTTATCCCAAGACCCACCTTTGCCGAGTCTTTGCCTGCCGGATAGATCCATATATATCCGCCAGGCGCATAATTGGCATCAAAGAATATCTCGCAGGTATCCGGTTCCGGTAGCAGTTCGATTCCTCTTATGTGATACTGGGCGCAGAATGCAACTCTCTGCCCCTCTACTCCCAGAAGTGCTGCAACCCTTGAAAAGACACCATCCGCACCGACGATGATCTTCCCGGACGCCTCGCCACCACGAAATCTGACACCGCCGACGGTCAGATCGATCAGGGGAGACTCCCATCTGATCTCTGCGCCTGAATCATTCGCTTTCATTGCGAGTGCCATATCAAAGGAGGGTCTGTCAACCACAAAACCACTCAATTGGAAATCGTGAAAGGACAGATCAGGAAAATAGGTGCGCATCTTCATTATCCTTGACTGGATGATGCAGCCCTCTGGGAGTTCGATGTTGATGGTGCTGCTGATATATCCTGCGCAGGGCGATTTGCATGACGCGTCTCTTTCCAGCACAAGCACGCGATATCCGGCTTGAGCCACCACTGCAGCAGTGATGGAACCTGCGGGACCGGCACCTGCTACGATCAGATCATAGTTCATCGGTGATACATCTCAGGAATAGGGTATACGATAAGAATTTAACGTCGATATAACAATTTATCATAATAATACTTAATTTAATGGAAGATCGATACTTTTATATACCTTGAAGTAACGCCATGACACGCACAATCGTTGCACAAACATAACGCATCGGGAGAAACCCAACACCGGTGCAATAAAAAACAGGTGATCAAATGAACAACAATGAAATCGACGAACTTAAAAAGATTCATCCAGCAGTGATATCCGCTATTGCTACTGAATCGGGCATGTCGAAAGAAGATCTGCTGGAACTGAACAGGAAACTATCAATGTGGATGAAAGAAGTCAGGATAACCAACCTGACAGACGTAATTCAGGTTTGCAAAGGCAAATATGACGTGGAATCGTTCATGGCAGGAGTTCTGATAACGAGTGTAATCACGCACAACACAATAGATGTTCATTTCAAGAAGATTGACGATCAGCACAACGCAAGTATATTGTACTCGAATTCGGGAATAGAATTCTTGTGAACGTTTCTTCTACAACCTGACAATCGCAGATGGGTTCTCAAAGACTGAGCATAAGAAGATATCCAACGTTACAGACAACCCGTAATCTGTGTTAATCTGTGTAAATCTGTGGCTGATAATGTTTTTAGCCACAGATTAACACTGATTTTATCAATCTAATCCTATTCCGTGCTTCACTCTCTGATTTACCACATCACATTGAGCAAGTACAATTTCCAAACCCTTGACGCTGAAAATGTACGATTTGAGTTGCGTGCAGATATTAAATATCATTCAAATCCGCTATAACCATAACTTATTACCAAATCACCACCCATATCCCTCAAATAAAGCGTGTCGCCGTCATTGTTCCATATCGCATTACATGTGTGACCGCTGCTGCCCCAGTATAATTCTGTCGTTGTATCTTTGCCAGACCCGGTATATAGCGTAACTGTGGAGCCGCCTGCCAGACTGAAATCCGGAAAGGTATAGATATGATTCGCTTCGTCTTTAACGGTCCAACCCCTCATATCAATGGATTGAGAGCAGGTATTTTTAAACGTAACGTACTCATCGTTGAGATTATAACAGTCGTTGCCTTCCGCATTCCAGTGAAAATAGAGAATGCCGATGCATTTGGATAAACTTTTTGAAGGTTGCCATATTCCTCTTTCAGCAATTTTAGCTTCTTCTTCAGCTTTTTTAAACTCATTTGAATATTTAATGTTTGGAGAGATGATGTAAACATTGGCGTATCCTTCTCTGACCATTTCCAGGTTTACAAATGTATCA
>JAYEGV010000229.1:0-4833 GCA_034659235.1 Methanobacteriota archaeon | reverse complement strand
TGCGCGATGGTATACGGATAACGATAGGCGACGCAACTGAACCGAAGCCGATCAGGCAGATCGAGAGCCGCGAAAGGATAAAGTAATCATGAAAGAATGAATAAATCATGAAAGCGTTCATCACATACTCACATGAAGACAACGAGTTCGTAAATAGGCTCGTAGAAGATCTGGGTAGCTCTGGACTAAATGTGACGCTTGACGAAAGGGCACTGGCACCAGGCGATTCGCTGCTAAAAATTTTTGGTGAAATTGGTACCTCTGACTTCTTGATACCAGTTCTTTCAGCGAATTCTGTTGAAAGCAACTGGGTCAGGAAGGAACTCGGGGTAGCGATTGTCAAGGAAATTGAAGAAGACACGTTTAAAGTAATCCCTGTGGTAAAAGAAGGTGAGCAGTTCAATCAACTCCGCGAGAATTTGTCAACTGAATTGAAAGAGGCATTGCGTGATAAGCTCATGGCGCGATTCGATAATGAGCCCTACGAAGAGGCTTTCAGAAAACTTCTGGGTGCATTCGCCCCATCTCCAGATCCAGACGAAGTCTACAGCAAAATACAGGGTCCGGAAAGCGGCAACCCATTCAGACGGGTTAGAGCGGAGTATTTTGAGGATGTGAATATTCTTGCCCGATCTTTCACAGAACCTGAACATGCCCGATACGACAGTATTGTCGAGGTTAAACCGACTTTGATAGAAGGAGGTCGAGGGTCAGGAAAGACAATGATTCTAAAATCTCTACAAGCTCAAATCGCAACACAAAGGATGAACAAGCAGAGCTTTGGCGAGACCGAACTCACGTACTTTGGTGTCTATTGTCGTCTTGGTCGCTGGTCATTCGAGACCCTTTCAGAGGGGACGAGTTTATTGGAGATATTTGGAGAAGATGTAGCAGCGCAGCTGTTTCAGACAGAGTTTTATTTGCAGTTGATACAAGCGCTTATAGATGAAATACAGACGTGTGCCAATGAAAAAATTCTTGAGATTGATTCTATTCATGAAAAAACTATTTCTAGTACTACAATAGAAATAATTAGACCCAATATTGATGTAAGCGATAAACCACAAGATTTTAATCATGCTAAACACTTGATTCGAACAGACCTGCGAAAAATCAGTGATTACCTCTTCCGTAAAAAACTGGGGGAAAATCCAGTTTACGGAGGTCCAGTATTGACAAGGAGAGAGCTGCAGGACATTTGCTGTTGTATCAGAGAGTACATAAGTGAGTTGGATAACATCACTATTTACTTCTTGCTTGATGAATACGAAAATCTGCTCCCATTCCAAAAAGTTATAGTGAATACACTGATTAAGTGGTCACAAGCCGGTGAATTTTCAATAAAAGCGGTTTCAAAAAAAACTGGCTTCCAAGACCCCCGGACATTAGAGGGGCAAGAAATCGAAAGACCTGATGATTACACTCATATTGATCTAGACTACGACATATCTGACAGCAGCATGCGGAAGAACTACAAGATGCTACTCATAAGAATTTGCGAGAAGATGCTGAAGAACGAGGGATTCAAAGAAACTGATATTTCCAAACTATTAGAAAAGCGGCCACCTCTGGACGATTCAATCAAAGAGAAAGTAGAACATGAAATTAAAAATATAGTTGCTGAACAAGAAAAAGAGTGGGATACTTTATCAGAAAAAGAACGCGAAGAATATTGGCATCGATTGGGAGTTGGTGCATACTACAGAGCGGTTCCGGTAAAAAAGGATTTTGCAGGAATAGATGACTTAATGCTTCTTTCATCTGGAATTATTCGCTACTTTTTGGAACTATGTGGAATATCATATTACTTTGCACTTCAAGACGATATAGATGTCAAGAGGGGAAATCTAATTTCCATTAAAGTTCAAAAAGATGCCGCATATACCCTTTCAAACTATCATTTGGGTGAAATTACCCGCAATATCTCGGACTGTGGCCCTAAGATCCATCAATTTGCTATTGACATCGGTGACATCTTTCGACAGAAACTCTTACATCACCTAAGCGAACCGGAGGCGGCACGTATCCGCATAGTTGACCCACATCAATTATTCACTCCAGACTTCGAAGAAACGGGTAAATTCCTTGGTCTTGCTGAGATGCATTCCGTCTTACAAGGGCGTAGTGGGCGTGGAGGTATGCGCCCCAAGCATGCTACCGATGTTCAGCCGAAGGAATACGTGTTAAACCGGATATACGCCCCCGTTCTGCAATTTTCGCCACGTCCTCGGTGGTCTACTAAGTTCACCTGTCAAGACATTAAAAGCTTGTTCGATCCAGATAAGCGTCAAGAAACCAAGTCTCAGCTTATTCAAAAAGTGACACCACGGAAACAAAAGGGCGGCAAGATACAAACAACACTCTCCGATCATGTTTTGGAAGGTGGCGAAGATGCATGATATGATTGAAGAAGTCAAAAAAATCGAGTGCTTTCATACAACACCACCCGATGATGTATTCATCTGCTGTGCAAGCTGGGAAGAGCGCTGCCTTGGCACGTTGCGTATATTCTCTGACTACATGTTTCGCAACGGTTACCTCTTTGTCTATGACGATCCCAACGAACAGAGGGAGTATCATTTGAGAGAGATGAGAGCGATATTAGGAACGGCAGGCACATTCGATGAAATATCCACTTCAAAAGACAACCCAATTCCGGCCATTTCTCAGTTGAAAGAATCCCTCAGCAGTTTGAATCTGACTCATGGCAAGAGTGTGATCACTATAGATATTACCACATTCACTAAACGTCACCTTCTCTTCCTTTTGAGGGCAATTGATGACATAGGTATGTGGCATTCACTCAGATTATTTTATAGCGAGCCTGAAAATTATAAAGCCGATCTTTACCTTCCCATGTCTGCTGGCATTCGGCAGATTAGCACAATTCCCGGATTTGTTGGCACACAGCCATTAACAAAACCATCTCTACTTGTAATTTTTCTTGGCTATGAAGGGGATCGTGCTACAGCACTTTTCGAAAATCTTGATCCCAACGAGGTGATTTTGGTTGTTCCTGAACCTCCTTATCACGAAGAATGGAGGGGACGTACTGAAGACATGAATAGACATCTGATTACACTTATTGGAGAAGAACGAATCGAATATGCCGACTCACGGGACCCTTTTATTGTTGCTTCAGATATTGAGAGGATAATTCAAGATTATAACGTAAACGACTGGCATTTATGTTTTGCTCCATTAGGAACTAAACCACAGACCCTCGGGATTTATTTGTTTTGGCGAAAACATAAAGGAGAATGCTCGCTTATTTATGCTCAACCACTAAAACATAACCCACGTTTCTACTCAACAGGGATTGGAAAAACATGGTCGTTACTAAATCCAGAATGAAAGTTAAACCCCAACGCATCAATCTTAAGTCCCTGTATTCTGATGAAATTCCCAAAGCAACATATCTGACCCACGGATTTGACAGATATCCCGCCAAAATGATTCCCCACATGGCGCGATTTTTAATCGAGAAAATCTCTGAGCCGGGTCACGTCATTCTGGATCCCTTTTGCGGAAGTGGTGCAGTTCTTACAGAGGCATTGCTCTGCCATAGACATGCCATAGGGGTGGATATAAATCCACTTGCTGCTCTCATTGCAGAGACCAAGACGAGGGTGTACGATCCAGATACATTGGATCGGCAGCGTGAATGGTTGTTGGAAGAGTTCAGGTGTTGTTGCAAACCTCATCAATATGATTATCCCAATGCAAGTTACTGGTTCACCCCAGCCACTCTTAGAAAACTCGGAGCGATTAAGCGTGTCATAGATGAGAATTTGTCTAACTTTGAACCAGAATACAGCGGGTTCTGGCGTGCCCTTACAGCAACCATAGTTCGAGCATGTTCGAAAGCGGATACACGCGGACCTAAACCATTCATTTCAAAGAGAGCACGCGAAAGACGATGTGGAGTGGATTTCGATCCGTTTAAAATTCTTGACTATAAGGCACGCGAATGGATTTCTATAGAACGGAAGTTCGAGGACAGAATGCGCAACAATGGTCACCTTTACGAAAGCAAAGTGTTGGAAGGTGACACAAGAGTCCTCTCTTCACTTCTGCCGGATCAGCAGGTCGATGCTATAGTCACATCACCACCATATGTGAATGCTCAGGACTATTACCGTGCATCTAAGCTCGAACTTTTCACTCTCGGTATCACACCTCCAGAAAAGTTAAAGGAACTCTCCAGACAACTTGTCGGTAGCGATCGGATACATGCCGAACAGTCGCTTGTATGCGACACAATGCCCTCTTGTTTGGCACAAGAATTAAGAGACGATCTCGCTGTTCGCAACAGGAAGAGTGCTTGTGTATTCGCGAAATACGTATTGGATATGTCCGTATGCTTTGGACAAATTCATGAAGTTCTGAGGGACACAGGTCACTGTGCAATAGTTTCAGGATATAATTTGATTTCAGGGATCGCAGTCCCAACGCATGAAGTGCTATCTGAATTGGCATGTGATGCAGGATTTGAGTTGATTGATTCATATGTAGATAAGATTCGTGATCGATGGATCCCTACAATAAGAAATGGTCATGATGGTGTAATCAAGTACGAATATCTGATGGTTTTCAGAAAGTCATAAAACCAATTCAAAGAACTATGCGTGATTCACATGAAACTACCACCAACGATACTGATATGCGAGGACAATTTCCACAATGCTTATGCGCGGGCAGTGCGGTATGTGCTGCGCGATGGAATGAAAACAACAATTGGCGATCTCTCCGAACCGAAGCCGATTCGTGATGCATGTATATTATTCGAATTGACAGGCGAGGCTATCCGACAGATAGAAGATCATGAACTGC
>JAYEGV010000228.1:0-4850 GCA_034659235.1 Methanobacteriota archaeon | reverse complement strand
GTTAAAACTGATCCCAATTAACAATAAATCCGTGTTAATCCGTGTTAATCCGTGTCTGAAAAAACTTGAAGTGTCACCCAACGGAAAGGCTAAAAACAGATCAACTTCTCAAAGGTGAGTTGTTACATTCAATGTTAAGTTGACAGCCCCGGTGACGTTAGATTTATGTGCGGCAAGTAAGCATTTAATCTTATGTAAATGACCGCTGTCGGTGTTTTGGATGGGTTTACAGGGACTAAATCTGTAGAATCTGCCATCGATGTGTATGGAGATGTTATATCATGCCGGAGATAAGAAAACATTATTTTCTGGATAAATATTGTATCATTGCAGGCGAACGGTCAAAGAGACCAACAGACTTTCTCAAAGAGAAGGAGATAGAACTAAGATCAGGTGTCTGTTCATTCTGTCCGGGCAATGAGGATATGACACCGGCTGCAACCGCCGTGTATACATATAAGGATGGGGGAATAGTCGTCAGAAAGGATGAAGATGGTCAGCGGGTGAAAGACTGGAGAATTCGATGCTTTCCAAATCTATATCCTGCACTGCCAGGGCATGAGATCATCGTAGAAACTCCTGATCATGAAAAGCATCCTTCGGATTTCACAGATGATGAGATCGCGCTTCTCATGCAGGTTTATGCCGAGCGGACACGCCATTATCTGGAAAAAAGCAGGTATGTATCCTTATTCAGGAATTATGGGCGGGATGCAGGAGCCTCTCTCTCACACCCACACACCCAGTTGATACCGATGCCATTCATCCCGCCCATGCTCACAGATGAACTGAATGCGATCGAAGACACCAAGGGATGCCCGTACTGTGATATTGTGGAGCAGGAGTCTGGCGGAGAACGGGTGATCATTGAAGATGACGAATGGATCGTATTCGCACCGTATTGTTCAAGATCACCTTTTGAGATGTGGATCCTCCCAAAGAAACATCTCAGTAGCATAACCGCGCTCGACGATCTCACCGCTCTCGGAAAAATACTGAGGGATACGCTCAAGAAACTCAAGATCCTCCTGAACGATCCTCCGTACAACTATATGTTCTTCCAGATCGAAGATGATAGATACCATCTGAACATCAGAATCGAGCCCAAACTTTCGATCACAGCAGGTTTTGAGAAGAATACCGATGTGTTCATCAATACCATGCCGCCTGAAGAAGCGGCACGATTTCTTAAGGCACATCAGTAGATTCTTATTCTGCCACCTTGACCATACTCGGTCGGATCACCTTTGATTTGAGTTTATAGCCGCGCTGCAGTTCCGCAACAATGGTACCACTTTCTGCATCGCTCTTTACCTTGGCGATCGTTTCATGCAGATACGGATCAAATGTCTGACCGAGTGCATCGATCGCTGAGACGTTTTCCTTCTCCAGAACATCACGAAACTGCTGCAGAGTCATCTCTATTCCTTTTCTGATGGTATCCACGTCGTTGTTCTGCTGAATGGAGTCAAGAGCACGCTCAAGGTTATCGACCACATCGAGCAGTGATATGATGAGGCTTTCGTTTGCATACTCGATCGATTCCATCGTTTCTTTCGCGGTTCTCTTCTTATAATTCGCGAAATCCGCCTGCGATCTCTGCAATCGCTCGAAATATGAGTTTGTTCGTTCCTCACATTCCTTGAGCTGCTCTTTTAATTGCTGCAGCGATTCCTCACCCTCTTTCTCCTCAGCTTCTCCGGATGGTTCCGGTTCAGACTCTTTAATCTCAGAATCTGTCATAATCACGTGGTGCTTGACCTGGTTTTGGAGTCAGTTCCTTGCGCTCGGACGCGAGTACGTCATCGACCCTGAGAATCATGGCAGTGGCATCAGTAGCGGATTTCAGGAACTGGGATTTCACACGAGACGGCTCGATGATCCCATGTTCATACATGTCTACGATCTCGCCACTGTATACATCGATGCCGAATGTTGCACCATCGCTTATATGCTTTGATCTGAGCATGGTCAGAATATCAGTCGGATCAAGCCCGGCATTTTCTGCGAGTGTGTACGGAATCATCTCCAGTGCATCGGCATACGCACCTATCGCAAGTTGCTCCTTGCCGCCGATTGATGCGGCATAATCCTTGAGATGCAGAGCAAGTTCGATCTCATACGCGCCGCCACCAGCAATTATCGTGCCATCCGTAACAGCATCTGCCACAACTCGCAGCGCATCCCCGAGCGCACCCTCTATGGTATCCACAACATGCTCAGTGCCGCCGTGCACGACAATGGAAACGGTTTTCGGGTTCTTACAATCCTTTATGTAGATCAGTTCCTTGTCCTCGGCACCCTTTTCCTCAACAATCCCGGCTACTCCAAGATCGCGCTCCTCCACATCCGCAATATTCGAGATGATGGTCGCGCCAGTAGCCCGTGAAATCGCTTCCAGATCAGCATCATTGACTCGCGCAACTCCAAGTACGCCGCGTTTGGCGAGATAACCCTGCGCAGACTCAGTTATGCTCTTGCTGCAGAAGACGACATTCATGCCGATATCGCAGAGTCCATCGACATCTGATTTGATAGCAGACTCCTCTCCGGAGAACATATCCTGTAATTGATCAGTAGAGGTTATTTTAACCTTTTCTTTGCTCTTTCCACCGGGCGCTTTACCAAACTTCCGGTATTCGATTCCGGATGTCAACAGCGCGATACGCGCATCCTTGATATGTTTTGGCATTGCATCGTGCACACGACTCTTATCGATCACTGCGCCTGATATCAGCTCAGTATCCTCGATTTTTTTTCCAACGCTCTTCTGGATCCTGACACCATTAAAGACATCGATAGCACCATTCTTGATCATCTGTATAGCCTGTACACACAATGGTGCAAGATTCTCGGTTGCAATAGCCTTGCCAGCCATTGCGGTTGCTGCGATGCTCTGCAGAAGATCCATGTCATCGGATGTGATCTTGGTTGCAAGTTCTCTCAACATCTTCTGTGATTCATGTTCTGCCAGTTTGTATCCTGCAATGATGGTTGCCGGGTGGACTCCCCGTTCCATCAAATCTCCTGCTCTTCGGAGCAGTTCTCCTGCGAGCATCACGGCAGCAGTAGTGCCATCTCCGACTTCCTTTTCCTGTGCATTTGCAATAGAAACGATCGTTTTTGCACTGGGATGCTCCACATCGATCTTACGCAGAATAGTCTCTCCGTCATTGGTGATCGTAACATCCCCTGCAACATCGACCAGCATCTTGTCCATGCCGCTCGGACCAAATGTTGATTTCACGGTATTTGCCACTGCCATGGCAGCGGTGATATTCATGTGTACCGCATCCTTTCCCTGTACACGCTGTTTACTTGGATCGATTATGATTATTGGTTGAGTCATCTGTCCAGCCATTCTGAACCTCCATTACTGTTGTGATTCAACTGATAGTACTTCTATAAAAAGATTGCGGAGGATATGAGTCCGTCCGAAAAATATACCGATAGGCTTTCCAACCACGAGTATCATGGCAGACCAGATAAATTGACAGCATTGGTGCACCCAAAACATTATATAAAATTGGTCTTCAGTCTGGTTAAATACTATTGTGGAACACACAAAATGAACGAGCAATACGACGCGACACCGAAATTTAAAGAACTCGAGTGCTGGGACGTAATGGAGGAAGTACAGGAATTCATACAGGACTACGTTTGAGAATGAAACCCGAACTCAACGATCTCTTGAAGAAACACGGCTACCACCTCGCAGGCAGGCACAGCGCTGTTAAGACCTGCCTCTGGCTGCGTAAGGCTCTGCGGGGTGAGGGTAGCTGCTACAAATCGCAGTTCTACGGCATCCAGTCGCATCGATGTATCCAGATGACACCGACGCTCTCATGCAACCACCGGTGTCTCCACTGCTGGAGACCAGTTGAGATGCCTGTGCCGCTGCCAGCGCCGTCCGATTGGGATTCTCCAGTTGAAATAAAGGGGTCGATCATAAGAGAACACAAGCGTCTCATCTCAGGATACGGCGGATCCGGGACAACAGACATGGACGCGTTAAGAGAGGCACAGGAGCCGAATCAGGTCGCAATATCGCTTGCAGGCGAGCCAACACTGTACCCTTATCTACCAGAGTTGATCAATCTATTTCATAACGATGGAATGACCACATTCGTGGTCTCAAACGGCACACAGCCTGAGATGATTGCGAAGATCTCGCCGACCCAGTTGTACCTCAGTCTAAATGCGCCTGATGAGGATACGTATCTGCGGGTCTGCAACCCATGCGGGAATTTCTGGAGAGAGATTCAGGAGTCACTGGAAGTACTTGGGAGATCGCGGTCAAGAACAAGAACTGCGGTCAGAATCACGCTCATTCAGGGGTTGAATATGTTTGATCCCGAGGGTTATGCGCGTCTCTTGCGTGTATGTATGCCGGATTATGTCGAGGTCAAGGCGTATATGCACGTTGGATTCTCACAAAAGCGTCTGGGGAGAGATGCGATGCCTGATCACGCAGAGGTGCTCGAGTTTGCGTCGGAGATCGGTGATGAGATCGGATACCGGATTGCTGATGATTGCGAGATCAGCAGAGTTGTCTTGCTCTCGCGGGACGGGCAGGTGGAGCGAATCGGATGATTGTGGTCGCTTGAGCTTCATTTCTCTTGTGCAAAATTTTGATGGATGCTGCGATTGCAGCAATCAACGACACGATCTCACACAAGCACAGAAATGGAAGATTGACTGCAGGCGCTGTCGTTGTGCTGCACCCTTTTTCCAAGAAAATGGGTTTCAACCCGCATCGTAACAACTCACGTTTTAGAAAATTTCCTACATTTTTTAAACTTCTCCCACAAAGAAGCATACTTCAATTCGACTTTTAAAATTATCTGCAT
>JAYEGV010000227.1:0-4855 GCA_034659235.1 Methanobacteriota archaeon | reverse complement strand
GGTGGTTTGGGATAATTAGGTGAACCTACCAAATATATGATCAATTTCTTTCGGAGATACTGGCAGGTACGGCAAAGTTATGCAATGCGATTGTGTGGAGGTAGTAGTGTCTGTATGTTCCTGACCCAAGAGGTTGGTGGCAACCCTACAATCCTGTAAATGCGATGCACAGTCTGCCACAGAGCCTACAAAAATCCTCTGAACATTTTTGCTTTGTTCAGGAGGTCTTTCAGATCTGATGATGTTCTTATCGATCCATGAGATATGTACAAAATGCCGTTACCATTCACGACCTTCAGGTCACAGGTTCTACCATCGTCGATTTTTAATATCACTTTTTAATCGTAGGCAGTCTTCCTCGGCTTAATCCTATAAATAATAATTATTTTATTCTTCTGATCAATCTAATAAAGCATCCGGTATTTTCCTTCTCTGATTCTATACCGGTTTCCCCCTCCTCTCCACTTCTTCACACCCTTCGGAAAAGGGTCATTTCTCAGTCTCTGATGCTTCTATCGATTCTGATATATGTCTTGTCATCAAGAGAATCGAGATCTTTCTTTGCACTCTTCTTGATCCTGATCTCATACATCTTGTTTCAACCTGCGCCTCCGATATCCCTCATAATCCACCGTTTCTTCGGTTTTCAGCACTTCAAAATCCATAGCATCTTCGTAATCTTCTAACATCTCCATTACTGCTTCAAACGTCCGGATATCCATAATCACCCCCTTTCTCTCGCTATTTTGGTAGATGTACTGCAAATTTTCTTCTTTTATTTTGAGCATCGTCACCCTCTCTATCTACTTTTATAATTTTATTCAGCAACACATCATTTAAAGATTGTGACTTTCGCCTATCACCACTACTGTACATCACAGACACCCGAAAAAAGAAGACAAAGAGGCTCTACAGAGCCTCCTCATCCTCTTCCCCTGTACGAATCCGCACCGTGCGCCCAACCGGTACGACGAAGATCTTACCATCTCCGATATTACCGGTTGCAGCCGTGTCCCGGATCAACTCCACCACGCGATCCACCTCCCGCCCGGATACCACGACCTCAATCTTGGTCTTTGGGAGGAGGTCAACGCAGTACTCACGTCCGCGCCACTGCTGGACGAGCCCTTTCTGCTGTCCGCGCCCTCTGACCTCTACAACGGTCATGCTCACAAATCCTGCATCGGATAGAGCGGATTTCACCTCTTCAAGCTTCATCGGTCGTATGATTGCCTCTATCTTGCTCATTTCAGCCATCTTATTCACCTCATTCGGTTATGTACTCAGAGTACGCCCGTATTCCATGTTCTGTGATGTCCAGTCCTGCAACTTCGTCAGCCTCTGAGACCCGTAGTCCGATGACAACGTCGATCAACTTGAAGACGATCAAGCCGACTATGAATGCCCAGATGATGGCTGCGAGTGCTCCTACAACCTGAACAATGAACTGGTTCACGCCGCCGTACAATAAAAAGAGTTACCCGCGGTAGTTGATGAAACACTTTTTATAATTTTATATAAAATACGCCACTTAATTTATAAATAGTGCACATCCAATACATATATGAAGATCGTCCCTCCAACAAAAGGTTATACCATGCAGCTCACACCCAATGAGAGACGCGTGCTTTCAGCATTAAGCGACCTGAAAACAACAACACTAGCAGAACTCGCGGAGAAATCGGACATGAATCCGGATGCTCTGATGCAATCTGCTTTTCTTCTGGAAGAAAAAGGACTCGCCGAGATCCGTGAGTTTGCAACAGAGATTTACACCCTATCAGAAGAGGGAAAAGAATACGCGAAAAATAATCTCCCGGAACGCCAGATACTCTCATACATACGATCCTGCACCGAAAAG
Organism: Methanobacteriota archaeon; assembly: GCA_034659235.1. Taxonomy (GTDB): domain Archaea; phylum Halobacteriota; class Methanosarcinia; order Methanosarcinales; family Methanogasteraceae; genus Methanogaster_B. The sequence continues at coordinate 2,994 of JAYEGV010000227.1, read as the reverse complement.
ATAACAATCTCAGACCTGCGCAACGAATTTTCCCCAGCCATGGTCGGAATATCCCTTGGCTGGCTGCGGCGCAAGGATTGGGCTGCGGTTGTGGATGATGTAATCGTGCCTACTGGCGATGCGGCGCCGCGTGTGGGTGCAGATGAGGATGTGCTGAAGAGATTGCTTGAAAGCAACGTTCTGATAGAAGATGTGCACAAAAAAGCAGTAAAAGACCTTATCAAGCGAAAACTGGTGGATGCAACCGAGAAAAAACTGAGAACGATCGCAATAACAGAAGAAGGGATAAAACTCGCAGGTGAGATTGCAGATCAGGCAGATGTGGGCGAGATTGCGCAACTGACATCTGACATCATACGAAGCCGAAGATGGGAGAACATTCGCGCTTATGATATCCATGCACCTGTGCCACGGGCGTACTGTGCTAAAATTCACCCCTATCAACGTTTGATCGATCAGATGCGCCATATATTGCTTGAGATGGGATTTACCGAGATCAAAGGAGATATCGTGCAGAGCTCCTTCTGGAACTTCGATGCATTATTCCAGCCACAGGATCATCCGGCGCGGGAGATGCAGGATACGTTCTATCTCGATTCTATGGAGGAATTGCCCGAATATTACAAGAAAGTCAGTGATGTTCATGAATTCGGCGGCGATACAGGCTCAACCGGATGGGGCGGGAAATGGAGCAAGGAATTATCCAGAAAACAGGTGCTGCGGACACATACTACGGCAATCACCATCAGATATCTTGCAGAGCATCCTGATCCTCCCAGAAAAGCGTTCTGCATCGATCGTGTGTATCGCCGTGAGGCGATCGATCCAACGCATACGCCAGAGTTTGAGCAACTCGAAGGCGTGGTGATGGATCATGAAGTATCGTTTGCCAATCTTCTTGGATATCTTGTCGAGTTCTACCACCTTATGGGTTTTCCGGATGTGCGGTTCAGACCAGGGTATTTCCCGTACACAGAGCCGTCTGTTGAGCCAGAGGTTTATGTTGAGGGTCTCGGATGGGTTGAACTCGGTGGCGCCGGGATATTTCGGAAGGAGGTGACCGCACCGCTCGGAATCGATTGTCCTGTGCTCGCATGGGGGCTTGGCGTCAGCAGAGTTGCGATGCTTAAGCTGGGGCTTCGTGATCTGCGCGAACTGTACCAGTCTGATATCGACTGGCTGCGGGAGAGTCCGGTGTGTGTGTAGGGGGTCTGTCTGTTGCCTATTGGCTCAGAACACCCCCCATTCCGGCTAGCTATGTGGTGTTATGGGATGTCAGGATACTTCTCCAACCAAACGCTGATATGTTCTATCAAACATCACTGCCCTGAATAGTTCGCCGAACTCCTCATCATCAACAACCTTCTTGTAAATCTCGAAATTCGAGTCGATCATGCCTTCAAGCGTATCGCTAAAGAACTCATTGAAAGCCAGACGGAAGTTTTCCCGTGAGTTTATATCGGGATTTGATGCCATAACCAGTGCATCGTTGCCGGTTAAACGCCGTTCCATGTCCTCTGCAAAATATTTGACCTTATCCACATCTGTGAACTCGGTTCCGTAGTGTTCGTTCATATAATGGACGATCTCAGATAATGGAGCCAGCTCCTCTTCAGAGGAGCGCCCTGTTCCCAACTCTGAAATGGGTTGCAGTTCTCCATCCTCGCCCATCAACATAATCGCCCCACTGCTTGTCTGCTGGATGCGGTACGAATCCATGTTGATGTTCTCTGTAATCTCGACAGGCAGCTTGTCACGGGGCACAGGCAACTTCTGCAATAGATGGCGGGAGAACTGATAGAGTTTTTCGAGATCCGCGTCTGTGAAGGTGATAATCTGTGAGAGAAAAGCAAACAACCGGACATAAGAGACGAGATGGTCCTTGAAATCGTAACGTTCGTCCTCGTCGCGCCCCAAATACCGATCGATGACCGGGTTAAGAATTGCATGTATCTTCTCCTGTTTGCCTTTTTTAGAGAAATATACTGATGCGAAGGAATCCACATCGGATCGTCCGAAGATGTGATAATCGTTGAGCATTCTCTCAAAGTCGTACAGTTTGTTTGGGTCTGTCTGCTCAGTGAGCAAGGTTGCCTCGTAGTAAGGTTGAAAACTCTTCCGGATCTCTTCTGCTTCGTTCGCAAAGTCGAGAACCATCGTATCCTCTTTATCCGGGTGCGTTCTGTTCAAGCGGCTCAAGGTCTGGACGGCGTGAACACCTCCGAGCTTCTTATCCACATACATGGTATGGAGAAGTGGCTGGTCAAATCCGGTCTGAAACTTATTTGCAACGATTAGAATCCGGTAATCGTTCTGCTTGAACGCTTCTGCGGTCTGCGATTCAGGAAAACCATTCATGCCGGATTCTGTGAACTCCTGACCGCTGTCCGGGTCTCTCACCGTGCCTGAGAATGCGACCAGTGCACGGAATGAGTACCCCTGCCCCCTGATGTACCTGTCAAATGCCAGCTTGTATCTGACCGCATGAAGACGCGACCGCGTGACAATCATCGCCTTTGCCCTGTCATCAATGCGGTGCCTGACCTGTGTCCAGAAGTGCTCCAGCATCAGTTCCGTCTTCTCGTCGATGGCGTGCTCGTGCAGATCCGCATAAGACCTGAGCAGGTATGTGGCTTTCTTCTTATCGTATCGTGGATCGTCTTTAATCTTCTTTAACAGGCTGAAATAGACCTTGAAAGTGGTATAGTTCTGCAGTACGTCAAGAATGAATTTTTCCTCGATAGCCTGCCTCATCGTATAGAGACTGAAGGATTCAAAACTCCCATCTGGCAACTGTGTGCCAAAGAGTTCCAGTGTCTTATTCTTCGGAGTGGCTGTGAATGCGAAGAAACTGACATTTGGAAGTCTCCCTCGCAACCGCATCTCCTCCTCGATCCTTGCATTGATTACATCCTCGCCATCTTCGGCTGGTACATCCTCTTTCTCTGCTTCTTCCAGCGTGGTGGTTGAAAGCATCTTTTTTACACTGGTTGC
>JAYEGV010000226.1:0-4888 GCA_034659235.1 Methanobacteriota archaeon | reverse complement strand
AATCCGTGTTAATCCGTGTCTGAAAAAACTTGAAGTGTCACCCAACGGAAAGGCTAAAAACAGATCAACTTCTCAAAGGTGAGTTGTTACGATAAAACTAACCTGAGACCCGCTACATAACAATCCATGCAGAAAACAATGACCATTCACCAATCCCGCACGTTACTCTGTCCCGAATGCGGTAGAGAAACGACCGAACTCTACAACGGCAGATGCAAAGAGTGCTTCCTGAAGAGTTTCATCCTAATCGAGTGCCCTTCCATCATAACGATCCGTGTATGTCCGGTCTGTGGAGCATATTTCACGTCAGGAAGATGGATCAATGTATCAGACCAAAAAGAGATGCTTTTTTCTGAAATATCAGGATCAATAAGGGTCCATCCGGATGCAAATAATGTAAAACTTGATTTTTCTGAAGAAGAGATCGATCCATCAAGATATCTGGCGCATATTTCAGTAAGTGCGGTTGTTGAGGGGGTCAACATATCTGCCACCGCTGATACCGAGATACGGATCAAGAAAGAGACCTGTGATGTCTGTAGCAGGATTGCAGGGGGCTACTATGCCGGGATCCTGCAGCTACGGGCGGATCACCGCCGCATCAGCGAATCTGAGATTGAAGAGTGCATGCAACTTACCGATCGCACACTTGCTAACCTTGCAGCAAAAGGCGATCGATTCGCATTCATCTCAAAGATCGAGGAGCCAAAAGAGGGGCTCGATATTTATATCGGATCGATTGGCGCCTGCAAGCATGTGTGCCAGACCATAATAAGGGAACTTGGCGGAACCTCGGTCACATCACCATCCCTTGCTGGCAGAAAAGACGGTGTGAATCTATACAGGATTACCTGTGCGGTGCGGCTTCCTGCTTATGTGCATGGGGATATCGTATCCATACAGCATAAGGTGATCGAGGTCACACATCAGGACAGGCAGATCTACGGCATCGATCTCGCTGATGGTTCGAGGGTCTCGTTTGACGCAGATGTGCCTGCTATAAAACTCGGCAGTCGGGAGAATGCTGTTGCGGCAGTGCTGGTATCGATAGAGAATGATGTGGTTCAGGTACTGGATCCGGAAACTTATGAGACTGTTCTACTGAAAAAACCTTCATTTCTCCATGCAAACGCCGGAAGTGATGCATACGTTATCAGGACATCGGTGGGATTGTTCCTGCTCCCGGAATAATTATGAAACATCCACCCAGAGGAGAAGTGATCGATATGCCTCTTCGGTCTCATCTCCAGAATGATCTTTATACAATAAAAAATTTAACTTCTGATCTTCTCCTTTTCTCAGCATCTTAAAGATAAAAGCGCGCTCCCATGTCTCATTATGCTTTAAACCTACTTCTTCTCCTGTTATAACCGTTTCATTGACTCTTATTTCCAACCAGTATGTTATATTGGAATATTCGTGATTCACGATGCCTATTATAACCTCGCCCTCCTCTCCAACCGTTAAATCAGTTGGATAATCATCTGCTGTTCCATTCGGACCGAGGATATAGAATTCTGTGAACTTCTCACCCTGTTTCGGCGCCACTATGACATAAACAGTCATGGCTATTGCGAGAATGATTGAAATAATAAGGATTACTGATAATATCCTGTCAATCTTCGTAGTTGCTGCTTTGGATGGGTTTTTCATCACGGGATATATCTTTTCATTTTGTATTATATATTCCTTATGCTTTGAGTCAGAATCCATCTGATACGTAACTGATAGACCGTGCCCCGTACAAACAAACAATCGAAAGGATTATGTACATCGAGTACACTGACTTACTATAAAAATGGAGGCACAGATGACGAAAAAATGGCAGCGTGATTACGGATTAGCAACAAGAATGTTCCTGACCATGTTTCTGCTCTTCGTGGTTTACATCGTATTCATAGGGATATTATCATACGCCGGGTTCGGCGTCGTTCCGATCATGTTCTTTGCAGGCATCATGCTCTTTGCGCAGTACTATTTCTCGGATAAACTGGTTCTATCCAGCACAGGTGCCCGCATCGTGAGTGAAAGTGAAGCGCCGCAGTTGCACGGCATGATATCGAGATTATGCATCGAAGCAGACCTGCCAAAGCCAAGGGTTGCTATCGTTGAAAGCAGCATTCCGAATGCGTTTGCAACGGGGCGCAGTCCGAAGAAAGCTGTTGTGGCGGTTACAACCTCGCTTCTGCACAGACTCAACCAGAATGAACTTGAGGCAGTGCTTGCGCATGAACTGACGCATGTAAAGAATCGGGACGTGATGGTGCTGACCATTGCAAGTTTCTTCTCGACTATTGCGTTCTTCCTGGTTCGGTATCTGATCTTCTTTGGCGGTGGAAACCGGCGTGAAGGTGGCAGTATCATGCTTGCATGGCTCGCCTCGATCGTTGTGTGGATCGTCAGTTCGCTCCTGATACGTGCGCTCTCCAGATATCGGGAATTCGCTGCAGATCGCGGATCCGCGGTTATCACCGGACATCCGTCCCATCTGGTCAGTGCGCTCATGAAGATCAGCGGTTCCATGGAGCGGGTGCCTACCGAGGACATCCGAAAGGCAGAAGGCATGAATGCATTCTATATCATACCTGCGATATCCAAAAGTTCGATCATGGCGCTCTTCTCGACACATCCATCACTCGAGAAGAGAATTGCAGCGCTTGAGAGGATATCCGGACGGATGGAAACGAGATGAAAGTTCTTGATGCGCTATTCGGAAGAACAAAACTCAGGAAACCAAAGATTGAAGCATTGTTTGCGCTTTCAACCGCATATATATCGATGGAGGTGCTCGGCTTCAAACCATCTGGCATGTCCGGAATCTGCTTCAAGCCGGTTGAGTCGTCGCGGTTCTCTGAGATGCAGAGTGATCTGCGAGAACTGCTCAAACTCAGTACGTCTGAAACTGGCACTGCCTGTCAGTTTCAAACAGACGAATACAACTACGAATGGGTCATCCTGAGCGATGACGATTTCGAAGATCTTGTCACGACCACACATCTGATAAGTGAAACCGTCATCGAACATAACTTCGAAGAACGGCTGCTCTGCTCGGTTTTTGCCTTTGGTAGGGTATATTTGATATATAATTATAAAGAGGGTAGTTTTTATCCATTCGCTCCATTGACCGGGAGAAAAAGAGACAGCGATCTCGAATTCAGATTGAGATCGGCAATGGAAAGTGAACTTCCTATCGAAAAGGAGATGGAGAAATGGTATCCTCTGTGGGGGATTCCGTTTTAGGTTCCGTGTCGAAAACACTGAAAAGGTCTGAATACGATTCTGTATAGGAAGACTGATATGTCTCAATACTGGAAAACACCGGATAAGCAATCTGTCGTTCTATTCAACCCATTGCCTGTGAGAGATGTCGAAGAACACGCCACAACATCCACAAAAGTCCCGCTTGTCAATGCGCCGCTCTCCCTTCTTGCGATTGCGCGGATGGTGATGGATGATTACCGCGTGTTGATATTCAATGCAGTCGTGGATGAGAATTATACCGAACAGATCCTTGCTGCGTGCAGCAATGCCCTGCTGTTTGCAGTGAGCAGCATGACCTGCTACCAGATCAGGGACGGACTCAATGTATCGGCTATTGTAAAAGCCGAATATCCGAAACTCCCGGTCGTCTGGGGCGGCTACCACCCATCCACCATGCCAGAGCAGACGATCCTGAATCCGAACATCGACATCGTGGTGCGGGGGCAGGGCGAATACACGTTCCGTGAACTTGTGTACCGGCTCGGTGGCGGGCACAGCCTCGAAGGAATCTGCGGGATCACCTATAAAGAGCGGGGGCATGAATGCGTGAAGATTATAGCCAACCCTGACCGCGAGTTTTCGGATATCAACGAGTTCTGTGATATGCCCTACCATTTAATCGATATGGAACGGTATATCAAGTCATACCGATTCGGAGATCGCTGCATCGATTACGAAACGAGCCGGGGGTGCCTTGCAAGGTGTTTCTTCTGCTCAGAGCCCTTATTCAGCAAGCATAAATGGACCGCCCTCACCCCCGAGAGGACTGTCTCAGAGATTACGAAGCTGCACACGGAATACGGGATCGACACGTTCATGATCAGGGACAGTGACTTTTTTGTCAGCACAAGACGCGTCAGAGCTATTGCAAAACTCCTGATCGAGCGGGACTTGGATCTGAATCTGGTCAGCGTAAACGGGAGGATGGAGCAGCTGCACCGCTTTGATGACCGTGTGTGGGAGCTTCTGCGGAGAGCCGGGCTCAGGGAGGTTTTTATCGGGTTTGAGAGCGGGTACCAGCCTTCGCTCGACGCTATGGGAAAAGGCGCATCGGTTGATCACATCCTTGTATGCACCCGCAGTTGTGCGAAACACGATATCGATCTGCGGGGTTCGTTTATGGTTGGAATTCCCGGCATTGATACAGAGACCGAGATGCGGTACACGTTTGAGATGATGAACCGGATGATCGAAATCTTCCATGAAAAGAGCGATCTCTCGAAACTGGACTTTCTCCTCTCGTTCTTTGTCCCGTATCCTGGCACCCCGCTCTACCAGAGATGCATCGAGGTGGGCTTTCCGCCGCTCCAATTGCTTGAGGAGTGGGGCGACTTTGACCAGTTCGATTTCCATACTCCGTGGGTCAGTGACGAGTGTTACGAACTCACAAAGGATTTCCGCGAGAGACTGCCATGCAACTCGGGCATGAATTATGATGAGTGGAACGAGTACTACCGGAACGCTGTCTGCCCACGGTTCGGCTGATCGGTATGCGGCGGCGGCAGTTAGGCATTGTGACGATCTGAAACATAAAGGTAACAACTCACGTTTTAGAAAATTTCCTACATTTTTTAAACTTCTCCCACAAAGAAGCATACTTCAATTCGACTTTTAAAATTATCTGCAT
>JAYEGV010000225.1:0-22463 GCA_034659235.1 Methanobacteriota archaeon | reverse complement strand
CGAAGCACCAGGTTCTTTGCTCAAGGAAGGGCGTATAGTATACTCGGTAGCTGCCACTGAAGTTGAAATCAAGAGCAAAAATAAGAGGCATGCGAGGAGAGTCCTCGCTGCCTTAGTGCTGATGCACATTTGATGTACAGTTCTCAACTTCGATGACATGTTCTTCATACACCTTCTCGTTCATCGTTGTTCATCGCGCAGGTCCACCGATCGGCGGATACGAGACAGGCATAGCCACCGCTGCATCATCATTTACGTAATACTTCAGGTATCTGCCCTCTTTTTCAAATTTAATCATATCGTCAGCAAGAAATTTATGAATATGCCAGTGTACAGTACTTTTATCCAGCCGAAACGCCTCTGCAAGTTCCTGATTTGTTATCCCCGGACTTTCCAGAATAGCCCACAGCAGGATTCTGCTTGTCTCACCCCTGATATGAGCTGCGATGGCACCCTCATTGTTTTTGAGTGCAGACGAATTCTTAAACAGCCTTGTGAATTTGCCCACTTTCATTGAGACGATCTCGCCCTCGGATTTGAGTTTGTGAAGATGATATTTTACAGTTCCCCTGTTTACCCCGAGATTTCTGGATATCTCCGCTTTTGTGGTGCCAGGGTTATCTATAATATATTTAGAGATGTTCTGCCGGTTCTGATTCTCAACAAATCTTTTAATGCGGCTTATTATTGCTGGAAATATCTTGAGTGAGCCCAAAAATGCCATCAAGAGTCCGGATACATAGTAGACCTGTATCCGTAAAGGAAGATCCCAGAAAGTGATTGTAGCATCCGCACCTGTTGAATCAACACCCACTCCACCTTCCACATGGGGTCCTACGACATAGCCGCCATCGTCTGATAAAGCAGTGGTGCTGAAGATAAGAAAAATAAAAAGGGAGAGGGAGGCTATATATCTTTTCATATCATTGATGATGAACATCAGATATAATAGTCTTCCGTTCCCACAACGCTGTGCCCGTAGACCTCGTAACTCCACGTACCTTTGGCTATACCATCGGGATTGTATATGTCAAGATTTATTCTCCCATCATCGGCAACACCATCGTCATCATCGAAATATGGACCAAACACAGGATAACCGTCTGGCGCGTATACCGTGAGCCGGAGAGAGTCTGTCGGGTCGCCCCAGTTTAAGTCCACGTTCAGCGTATTGATGTTGGTGCTTACGATCTTGCTGTGCCAGTTGGTCTCTCCCTGCTTGATGGTGTCGTAAATCCATCGGATGCCAACGTCCCCGCCAGCGTCCTTTGCCGGCGTTACGGTATAGCCGCCTGTTGCGTCTGTCTCATCTTCGCATACCGCTGCACCAACCAGCGAGGCTGAAAGCAGCAGCATTACGAGCAGTGCTAAAATCTTTGTAGTCATTTAGATTCACCAATGAGAACGGGTGCGTGACTGTATTTAAGTTTTATGTCCACATATTCCAACTGAAACGGAAAGGTTGCCGGAACAGTTCAGTTGGAAGATATGGAGAGAAATTATTTAAGGAATGAGTTTCATGGTGTTACGCGTGGCATCAGAAGGATGTCACGCGGGGTTCAACTGAACCTTCCTAGAACGGATGAACCCCGAGAACCGCCCGAAGGCATGATCAAGTTACGCCTTATGCTTACTTAAGGTTTTGGTCGTGCCTCCGGAGTAAATCAAAAGGAGGTGAAAACAAAAATGAAAACAAGCATAAGGGCAATTGGAGTAGCGCTATTGGTGCTTAGCGCCTTCGTTGGTTTTGCGGCAGCGGACGAATCTGAGCCGCCAGACGCGGGATCAACATGGGATACTGCGCGGTCGTTCGATGCGCCCGTGGGCTACACCTTTCTGGACGGCACACTGGACTGCCCATCGGATTGCGTGGATGTGTGGGTGACTTACACTCCTGATGTTGGTAATACTCTCCACGTATACCTTGACAGCGGTGCGTACAATAATTATGTAGCATCCGAGCTGTTTAATGGCGCGGATCCGCACTTCTTAATGCAACGAGTTAAGAAAGGTGACACGGTGCATAACACCGCAACGTTAGGCGCAAGACCCGCATACGTCAATGTGTCAGCGTCCCCGGGTGACGGCGACTACACAACTGTACTTCAGCGAGAGGTGTAAATATAGTATGAAATTTTGTATCATGCCAAGGACGATCGCGGCATGATACAAAATTTCTATTTTTTCCAACACAACACACCAAAAGTCAATAGCAATCCAGAAAAGAGGTATCAGAACATGAATATTAACAAAACCATCGCATCGATCGTGATAACATCCATACTGTTATCACTTCCAGCCATTGCAGACACAAACAACGATTCGAACGTCGAAGAAATCATCTCCATCACAGGCATCATGAGGTCGCATACCGAAGGTGAACCAGCATCCTTCACCGTGATGCAGGTCATCTGGAGCCCCGACGGAAGCAAACTCCTGGTACGATACACGGATTCACCAAGCCAATCAGAACAGATAGATGACCTGTATGTGATGAACGCAGATGGAACAGAGTTAAATAAGATTGCCTCATCCAAACCTATAAAATCAGAGGGAGCGTGCATCTCATCGCCTATGTGGAGTCCGACCGGGGATAAAATAGAGTTTCACCTATCGCAACCCAGAGGAGCGCTCTTGGTAGTTGTTAATCCGGATGGAACCGGACTGAATGCTATCGGAACCGGTTTGTCAGATATGGAATCGATTTTATCGAGTGTGCGTGGTTCGGGGTGGCAGCGAAGTTTCAGATGGAGTCCTGATGGAACAAAAATGGCTTTCGAATGGGAGAAAGGTATGAGTACATATATCTATGTGGCTGATGCAGACGGCTCCAATCCGGTGAAGTTGTATCCGGATGCTCCAAATAGCAACCCTGTGTGGAGTCATGATTCCAAAAAAATCGCTTTTAGAACAAAGAGTAGCCTTATAAGCGCGAATGTAGACGGAACTGGTTTAACCTATCTGTTGAATAGAACTGATGGAACCAAACATGGGATTCGCAGTTGGAGTCCTGATGACAGCAAGTTAGTGTATTCAGCATCAACAAAAGAAGTAGAAAGAGACGAACAATTCGGCATCTTCGTTGTGAACGCAGATGGCACAAAAAGAGTGGAAATAATGCGCGGTGCATACTTTGAAAACACACGCTGGAGTCCCGATGGGTGCAAGATATTGTTTGCGCTTGGAGTCGGTGAAGAAGGACAAGAACTGTACACAGTAGATGCCGATGGAAGAAATTTAATCCTGCTCTCGAAAGGACATATCTCAGGTGCAAGCTGGAGTCCTGATAGGGGCAAGATCGCTTTCACGAAGGATCACAGTTTGTATATAATGAATCCTGATGGGGCTGGAAAGATGATGCTGGCGTTGGCAGTTTGGAGCTACGCCTGGAACCCATCTGGGGATAAAATCGCGTTTTCTTTGGTTGTGGATACGAAAACCGGAAAGAAAGCAGATTTTAATGATGTTTATCAAAATCCAGACTCGTATGAAGCCTCTATTTTCATGAGCAACCCAGATGGTGCAGAACGTGTGCAACTCATGCAAGGGGGGTATAATACAATTAAAAGCTGGAGCCCGGATGGTAGCAGATTACTCGTGGCGTCTCTTAATGAAAAGATGAGACCTGACAATACAAAAATAATAAAATTAAGCAATACTACACCTATCTCAATTAAATCCACGCCAAAACCACCGAGGAATGTCAGTACCCAGCCCGGTGCAGAAGAAACGCCAGAACGGACCGATACCCCGGTGACAAAAACCACAGCACCAGCGACGGATACTGTCAAAACACCGGGTTTTACCGCGATATTATCGGTAATCGGGTTAATAGTTTTAGCATTGTACCTATCTAATCATAAGAGGGGCGTATGAAACGAAATATGAACAAAGCAATCGCATCAATCGTGATAACATCCATACTGTTATCACTCCCCGCAATTGCAGACACAAACAACGATTCGAACGTCGAAGAAATCATCTCCATCACAGACCTCCTGAGGTCGCATGCCGAAGGTGGACCAACATCCTTCACCGTGAAACATGTCATCTGGAGCCCGGATGGAAGCAAACTCCTGGTACGATACACGGATTCACCGAGCCAATCAGAGCAGATAGATGACCTGTATGTGATGAACGCAGATGGAAGTGAGTTAAATAAGATTGCCTCATCCAAATGTATAAAATCAGAGGGGGCATGGATCTCATTTCCGATGTGGAGTCCGACCGGGGATAAAATAGCGTTTCACTTATCGCAACCCAGAGGGGCGCTCTTGGCAGTTATTAATCCGGATGGAACCGGATTGAATGCTATCGGAACCGGTTTATCGGATATAGAATCGATTTTATCGAGTGTACCCAACTATGGATTGCAGCGGTGGTTAAGCTGGAGTCCGGATGGAGCAAAGATGGCTTTCGAATGGGAGAATGATAAGACATACATCTACGTGGCTGACGCAGACGGCTCCAATCCTGTGAAGTTGTATCCGGATGCCCCAAATAGCGGCCTTGTGTGGAGTCATGATTCCAAAAAAATCGCTTTTCAAACAAAGAGTAGCCTTATAAGCGCGAATGTAGACGGAACAGGTTTAACCTATCTATCGAATGGAACTGATGGAACCAAATTTGGAATCAAGCATCTGCGTTACAGTTGGAGTCCTGACGACAGCAAGTTATTGTATGCAGCATCAACAAAAGAAGTGGACGAAAAAGAACAATTCGGTATCTTCATTGTGAATGCAGATGGCACAAAAAGAGTGGAAATAATGCGCGGTACATACTTTGAAAACCCACACTGGAGTTCTGATGGACGTAAGATATTGTTTGCGCTTGGAGTTGGTGAAGAAGGCCAAGAACTGTACACAGTAGATGCCGATGGAAGAAATTTAATCCTGCTTTCGAGAGGAGATGTCACAGATGCAAGCTGGAGTCCTGATGGGGGCAGGATTGCTTTCATAAAGGATCACAGTTTGTACACAACGAATCCTGACGGGACTGGAGAAATGATGCTGGCGTTGACAGGCTTGGGAGTGTCTGTACAGAGTGCTGCATATGCCTGGAACCCATCCGGAGATAAAATCGCGTTTTCTTCAGTTGTAGGTCCCAAAACCGGAAAGGAGGTGAGTTTTGATGCTGCTTCTCGAGATTGGGACGCGCATGAGTTTCCTATTTTCCTGAGTAACCCGGATGGTACAGAACGTGTGCAACTCATGCGAGGTGGGTATAATACAATTGAAAACTGGAGCCCGGATGGCAGCAGATTGCTTGTAAGGTCTCGTGACGAAACAGGATACCTGAGGAATGCAGTAATAATAAAATTAAGCAATGTTACACCTGTTTTTATTAAGCCCATACCAAAACCACTGGAAACTGCCAGTGCTCACCCCACCATGGGAGAAACGCCAGAAGAGACCAATACCCCAGTGGAAACCACAACACCAGCAACAAATACTGTCGAAACACCGGGTTTCACCGCGATATTATCGGTAATCGGGTTAATAGTTTTAGCATTGCACCTATCTACCCGTAGGAGATGTCTATGAAACGAAATATCAACAATGTTTTCATTATCGCTCAGAAAGAGTTTGCAGACAACGTGTGGAGCCCAAGATTCGCGATATTGATGTCCATATTTCTAATTATATCATTTTCATATACGTATACGACAAAGTTTGGCTCCAGTTTCATTGATGCGGTTCAGACGATTGCAATTTTTACACCGGTGATCGGAATAGCACTTGGATTTGATGCTGTGGTAAAAGAGAGAAGAAGAAACTCTCTGAATGTGTTATTAACTCATCCGGTATTTAGGGATACCATAATCACGGGAAAAATTCTGGGAGCTATGATGACCCTTGCCCTTGTGGTTTTTCTGGTCATCGCTGTTATAACCGGAACATCCCTGATAACATCAGGGAAACTGGCAGATTTCTCTGAATTAATCAGATTATTTATCTTTGGCATTCTCACATTCCTTTATTTACTCGTTTTTCTCTCAATCGGAATTTTTACATCGGTGATCACAAAAAGCGAGATTGATTCTCTGACATGCGGCATCATTGCATGGCTCAATCTGTGCGTTGTATTCGGAGCCACTGTTATGATTATAGCAACTGTTGTAACCGGATACTCGTTATTTGATATGGATGAAAACCATCAGTTCAGAGAACTTACGTACGACCTCCAGAAACTCTCGCCGATACATCATTACGCAGAAGCAAGTATTGGGGTATCCGATCTGAGCATGGGAAGCGTCATAAACCAGGAAACCATTAAGGGAGTTCTGGATACCAGTTATACATTAGGCGAGTGGGCAGGTGAATTCTGGGAAAACGTCGTGGTGCTGGCGGTTGTCTCCATCGTTTTAATCATATCATCTTATCTAATATTTTTACGGCAGGATATAGCCATTTAGGAGGATATTATGAAGAATAATATTAAAAATATACTCGTAATCGCTCAAAAAGAATTTTCAGACCATATATGGGGTCCCAGATTTCTGGGATTCGCAATCACATTTACATTAATCGTGTTTGTATTCGGTTATCAGAAAGGAGCAGAAGTGGACTACCTGGAAAATCTTTTGGGAATGGATGGAATGCTGCGCGGTTTTCTGGGCATAGCCAAAATAGTAGGTACTTTCGCACCGTTGATCGGAATCGTTCTTGGTTTTGATACAATAGTCAGAGAGGTTAAATCGAGTTCTCTGAATGTACTTCTGACGCACCCCGTGTTCAGAGATAACATAATTGCCGGTAAAATTATCGGGTCTGCGATATGCTTATTTTTAGTACTGTTGATTTCGATAACGGTTTCCACAGGTATTATGCTGACCATATCAGGAGTCTCTACCGACGGTGAGGATATTCTAAGAATTGGAATATTTATAATATTAACTTTCTTTTATACACTTATCTTTCTTGGAATCGGAGTTATTACCTCCATCCTCGTAAAAAACTCAAGCAACTCACTGGTTTATAATATTGCTATATGGCTCTTCTTTATTATACTATTCAGTCAAATTATTTTATCTTGTGTATACACATTGACCGGGGGGATGGAAGGTAGCATTGAGGTAGCAGTCGGGTCAGGAGTGCTGAACCTCTCGCCGGGGCATCATTATGCACAGGTTGCAATGGGCATGAACAATGTGGGCTGGGGCGGTAGCCTTGGCGGAGACCCACGCATAGCAGGCATCTTCGACACACACTTCACACTCACCCAGTGGCTCACTGAATTCTGGATGAACCTCGTCGTACTGATCGTAACCCCGATCATCCTGCTCATCACCGCTTTCATCGCATTTCTCAGGAAGGATATCACCAGATGATCAAAAAAACACTCGCGGTCCTGATAATCATACTACTATCCACCCACATGAGCAGCGCCGACTTTGCCCACATCGCGGTCACAACAGACGTGGTCGGTAAGGTCGTACGCCCCGGCGACACAGCAGAGTTTACAATACACCTTGAAAAGGGATACAACACGACAGATGACGTTTCGGTAACACTCTTCATCGACAAAAAGCCAGATTGCGACTGGATGGCTGGTTTTTATGAAGATAATGATCAGGTGAGCAGGATAGCCTTTTCTGCCGATGAATCAGGCAAAAAGCAGGTGACTCTGCGGGTGAGAACACCAGAAAATGCAAGTGATGGCACTTATGTAATAAAAGCAGGATTTCAGCCTTATGGCGAATCTGTAACAAACTACGAATTCATTTACAGGGACTTCGTTGTGGATGTGAACAGAAATGCCGCTCTGAATCTTGATATGTATGCGGATATTCCAGGGCGGGCGACCCATCCGGGAACGCCTGTGACCGTTGGTCTCAAAGTCGAGAACGATTACGACAGCAGGACAGTGGTCAAACTCGATGTGATCTCAAAGCCTTCCGAATGGGGTGTTGACCTGTTATCAGATGACGGTTTTCGGATCACAAAGATCTGCGTGCCGGCAAATGACGAGAAAGAGATCGGTGTTGTTGTCTGCCCGCCAATAAATGTGAGCAAAGGAGACTACACAATCACAATCGGGGCAGCACCTGAAACCGGAGATCAATACATCACAGAGGATATCAGCATCTCAATCAATCCTGAGATCGAGTCTCCTCAGAGTCTGAGCACGTACTTGGAGATGCAGGCTCCGATTGCTGGTCTTGAGATCAGACCGGAGACCCCGGCAGAATTCATCGTCACTCTCAGAAGTAGATACGACCAGCGAATATCCCTGAACCTGAAGGCACTGGAGATACCAGAGAACTGGGATGTGGAATTTCTCTCTGTTGAGGATGAGGACACGAGAATAACCACACTGGATATGCCGCCAGGAGGTGAGCAGCAATTGGAGGTCAGGGTACGACCCGCAACAAATGCGAGTGATGGAATATATCCGGTGATCGTGGGCGCTCTCCTCGATGACGGCAGGAGCATATCACAGAAGCTGGAGGTTACGATCAACGAGGGGATAGAGAAGGGGCAGATACTCAGCATATATCCGAGTTACAGCGAGGTAACGCTCAATCCGGGAAGTTCTACCGAGGTACGGGTGAATATCAGGAACAACTGGGATGAACCGCTGGAAAACGTGCAACTTGAGGTGCAGGACGTAAGCGGCATCAGAACCGAGATCAGGAGTTTTGGGACGATTGAAGAACTGGAGCCCGGCGAATCCAGAACGATACCGGTCGAGATCACAGCAAGAGCAGATGCCGGAAGCGGGGTGAAGGAGATATTTATGCGGGCGAGGAGCAGTGACATCCAGAGCGAGGAGAAGAGCGTCAAAGTGGATGTCAAGAAATCAAGCGGCAGCGGATTCATTGGTATTGGGCTGGTCGTGCTTGCGATCCTCGTTCTTGCAGTAATGATTCGTAAGTTCGGGAGACGATAGTTATGGAGACGATGATTGAAACAGAGGAACTTACCAAACGTTTTGGTAAGGAGAATGAGATCGTGGCAGTGGATTCGCTCTCTCTTAACGTGGGTGCTGGCGAGATATTCGGATTCGTCGGTCCGAACGGTGCCGGCAAGACCACCACCATGAAGATGTTAATCGGGCTACTCGAGCCGAGTTCCGGATCGGGCAGGGTTGCAGGATATGACATCGTGCGGGAAGTGATCAGGATAAGAGAGGTTACCGGTGTGCTTCCGGAGCCAGCTGGGTATTATGACAACCTCACGGCAAGGCAGAATCTCAGATTCTACGGCAAACTCTATGATATCGAAGAGAAACGTAGGGAGGAAAGGGTCGTTGAGTTGCTCAAGCTCGTTGGACTGGGGCATGCCATCGATCAGAAGATCGGCGGCTTCTCGACAGGTATGCTCAAGCGATTTGGTCTGGCTCAGGCACTGATAAACGAGCCGAGCATCCTGTTTCTGGATGAGCCAACAAGTGGCATAGATCCGCTTGGAGCGCAGGAGATGCGAGATCTGGTCAGTAACTTGAGCAGGGATAGGGGTGTTACCGTTTTCTTGAGTTCTCATTCGATGACAGAGGTCGAGGAGATATGCGACAGGATCGGTGTGATATCGAAAGGAAGGCTGATAGCGGTTGGTACTGTGGAAGAACTCAGGGATAGGGTGCGGGAGAAGGAAGGGGTTAGGTATTTACTGGAGGTGTCTGATCTGGATGCTGATGAGATTATTGGGGCACTGGAGCAGATCGGAAGCGTGCACTCGGTTGAGGTTTCGGATGGTGGGCTAAGATTACTGGCGGATATGGATGCGCGTATGGAGGTTGCTGAGGTTGTAAAACGCTCTGGTGGCGCTGTAACGAGATTCGAGGAGGAGAAGATGGACCTTCAGCGGGTGTTTTTGAGGTTGATTGGGGTGTGAGGTGATTTCCGGGCAGATTACCGATACGAAAGAGTTGCCCGCATTCTGAGAATACAGTAATCTGGTAGATTACGTTCAGGCGATGACTGCGAATCGATTCGTAGTTTAGATAAATCTTAATAACCGCCTCATCACACGCTTGACAGGAACTGCACAGTTCCACAAACAACAAAAGGAGGACACCGACATGAACAACAGAACAAGATGGATAACCGCATTCCTGCTCGCAGGACTCGTGGTCTCGGCTGGACTTGCTTCGGCAGGGTTCTGGGGCTCGGATGCTCCAACGATCCAGCAGAAGAAGGTAATCACCGTGTCCGGACACGGCACCGTTGACACCCATCCTGATGAGGCGGTGCTCAGGCTCGCGGTGGTGACGCAGGCGAAGGATGCGAAGAACGCAAGCGATGAGAACGTAGAGAAGATGGATGCAGTGCTTGCCGCACTCTACGAGATCGGGATATCAGAAGAGGATGCCGTAACATCTGGTTATCGGGTGTGGCCACAGTACAGCTGGAGAGATGAGCAGCAGCAGCTCATCGGCTTTCAGGTGCGCAACTCGCTGATTGTCACTGTCAGAGATATCGAGAGGATCGGAGATGTGATCGATGCCGTGATTGGAGCAGGAGCAAACGAGATCAATGACGTAACATTCACGGTGAGTGATGACCGGCAGACTGAACTCAGGGATGAAGCTATCGCAGATGCTTCTCGCCGGGCGGCGGCGGATGCGGCGTCTGTTGCAGACGCGATGGGCGTTACGATCGTGGGTCCGGTTGAGATCTCGACCACAGGATCGCGGCTTTCGCCGTACAGGATGTACATGGGTTATGAGACCGGCTATGAAGGGATGGTAACTCCTGAAGCAGAGATGACGGCGGCTCCAATGAAGATGGGTGCAGGTCCGCAGATCCAGCCAGGAGACGTGACAGTCTCGGCGCAGGTGACCGTGGTGTACGAGTTTGAGTGAATAGGAGGGGCAGATGAGGATAGCTCACGCATTCACACTGCTTGCACTGCTACTGATCCTCGCATCAGCAACCACCACAGCAGCCATGCTGGTCGAGGAGGCGGGCGAGATACAGTATCAGGTACCAAGAGCCGATCGGATAGCAATCGGGACGGTGACAGACGTCCAGGCATTCTACAATCACACGGTTGTCACAATCGAGGTCGATTGCTGGCTGAAGAACCCATTGCCCGCAAAAGCGATAACCGTCAGGACAGAGTGCGGGACAGGTGTCCGGACCGAGGATGAGGCGTCCTTTGCGGCAAACGAGACTGTGATCCTGATGCTTGAGGATGTGGACGCAAGCGAGAACATGTTCAGGATGGTGTGCGGGGAAGCCGGAAAGCACCCCATATCAGACAGGGACGCGATTCTAAAAGAAATATCAGACCGCCCGCGGGGTCTCAGTAGTGGCGATTCTGATGACGAAATAGGAGAATACTACCCACTGAACCCGGTCGAGTTCATCCCGCCTGCAACCGACCGCGGGTTTGACATGGATGGAGATAGTCTGTACGACTATCTGCTCGTGGAATTGAACGCACGTACCAGCGAACCCGGAAGGTATTACCTCCATGGCGAATTGTACGTGCCGCTTGGAACGCATGAGGAGAACGGCAAGATCGGTACCGGTTTCCGGATAATAGAGATGGCACCTGCCGCTGTTTACCTGAATGAAAGCATCCGGACAGTTGCGATCAATTTTGAGGGCGGTCGTATCCGCAATAATAAAATAAATGGACCCTACGAGGTCAGCATCTCAGTGAACAACGAGACGTGGGGCTTTGGTCATGCATTCGATCACACGACAGATGCCTATGATTACACGCAGTTCGAGCAGCCTGATCTGCTGCTCTCAGGTCCGGTGCGCTCGAAGCCAGTTGCTATCGAACTGGCACAAGAGAAGGCGCTGGAACTCGGAATCGATGTCAGGGAGGTGAATCACACCGAGATTCTGATAGAACGATCACATGAGATCTGGGCACTCGATTTCAGGGGCGAGGAATTCGATGAGCGGTTCGTGATTCATGATGAGGATGATATCGAGCACTGGACGATGAACGAGACCATGAAAAGCACGAAAGCCATTCCGTTCATCGGTGCTGCGGGGATGGCTGCGGTGCTGATTGGTGTGGCTTTGCTGAGAAGGTGGAGGCGGTAGGAGATTCCGGAGATTCCCGGGTATCATGCTGGTGTGGTTATAAAATCAAACAAAAAGCATCAGTTTGCCGCTTTCAACCTGAAATAGATCCGCCTGTTATTCTTTCCTTTGTTCTCAGCCTTAACAACCTCAATGTGCCCGATCTCGCTGGTATTCCGCACATGTGTGCCGCCACATGCCTGCGCATCAAAGCCCACGATATCGATTACGCGTATCTCTTCCATCTTCGGAAGATCCTTCTTCAGTTTCACAATCGATGGTATTTTGAGGGCTTCTTCTCGTGGAAGAATCTTTATATCAACCGGAATATTCTGATCAATGATCTCATTTGTTTTTTCTTCATATAACGCAATCTTCGACCTGTCAAAATCTTTCAGATTAAAATCCACCCTTGTCCTCGCATCCCCTATCTGGTTTCCGGTTATGAGCGCACCTGTCTCCTTGTGAATCACAGCACTCAGCACATGACCTGCGGTATGTGACCGCATGAAAAGATACCTCCGGTCCCAGTCGATCTTCCCAACAATATGGTCGTCGACTGCGAGACCCGAACATGAGACCTCATGGCTGATCATATCATCATCTTTTCGCACATAGATTATCGGGTACTCGCTGTCATCCTTGTAGAGAACGCCAAGATCATGCGGCTGCCCGCCAGCATTCGGATAAAAAGCAGTTTGATCCAGTGCTATGAACCGATCATCGATAACATCCAGAACGACCGCTTCAAACTCCTTCAAATAACAATCTAAGAGATACAGGGCATCCATTTCAGATCGTCTCTTTGCTGTTGAGTTGATCTCCAATCATTGCATCCAGCAATCCAAGAAACTCATCCCTCGCTCTGTCTGGTATGGTCGCGCCTGCTGCGATGTTGTGCCCGCCGCCCCTGCCGCCAAGCTTTGCTGCGCATACCTCGATCGCATCTGCAAGGTTGAGCCCGCGTTTGACGAGATCCTGCGTGCCGCGGGCTGATACCTTGATGCCGTCATCACTGTTTGCAAACGCAATAATCGGCATATTCCGATCTCCCGGATTCGTCAGACTCATGCCTGCAACGATACCGACGATCGTATCCCTGATGGAACTGCCAGCGTCAAAGTACTGAAGATGATTCAATTTCGTGATGCCTTCTTCCCTGACGAATTTTAATCCTTCCACAAGGTTTTTTCTGTGCCCTGTAAGCAGTTTTCGTGCTTTTGCAAGTTTTTTATCCCGATCTCCGAGGCAGACAGCAAGACCGATATCTGCGAAGCCGTATCTTGCAGTGGCATTGAGCAGTGTGGCGTATTCGGATGCATCTCGCAGTTCTGTTCCTTCCTGTTCCCTTGCCAGGAGATACACCTCGGTTATCAACCGATGGATCTGATAGGATGACATGCGCTTTGAGAGGCATAACTGAACCAGCGATGAGACGATCCTCTGTTTTTCGCTTTCGTTCAGATCGATCCACCGCTTCCACCGCTCACCACGAGCGTCTATACCGACGCTCTTCAGGAACTCGATGCTTGCACCCTCCCTCCCCGCGAGACCTGGGAGGTACGGATCGGACGAATACTGCAATAGCTTGAATAGGGGGCGTGTCTGCCTTCCGAATAGCGAAAGATCATTTTTATAGCTTAAAATTCCATAATCCCTGCCCTGCTTCAGTATTTCTCGATTACATCCGACCAGTCTCCCGAATCTCCTTGCTTGCAGGTCTCCGACAGCGCCTACGATTGCGAGATCAGATAAATCCCCGGACGCAATAAGTCCGGGGTTGCCAAGTGATTGCGCGAGCATGTACGCACATCCGGCTCCGCTCAATTCAGTCGAGCCGTCGATGCCAAAGAGATGTGGGTTCAGGTGATGCTCGATATGTCCATTGTGATCGATCTGATGATGGTCAGCGATGACGATATCAAGATCAGGGGGCATCTCTGATAACATTCCGCTGCCGAGATCAGTGAATACGGTTGGGGTATTCGCATCAGCGACCTCGTCGATAACCGATCTGTCCAGTTGTTTTGCGAATCGAACGTTATGTTCGATGCCGCATCGATCGAGCGCATGAGACATGATCGCAGCAGCGGTCAGACCATCGGCATCGATGTGTGATATGACCTGCACCTCCTGGTGCTTTCTGATCGCTTCAGCGCATGTATCAGAGACCCGTTTCATCGATTCGTAATCACTCATGATTTACTCCAGCAGATCCTTGATCACTCTGCCGTACGCAGGTCTTGCGATCAGAACGCCGATTAAAACGCCTACGATGATGATTATGGCAAAACCTTTGAGCGCACCAAATCCCATCGCAAGAAGCGGTGACATCGCAATGATGGTGGTTGCGGCAGCAGCAAAGATGATACCGAATGCCTTGGATATTCTGGATAAATATACCTTCAGAGATGGCATTCTCCCCTCATAAAGCACTTCATCGGTTATGATCACCAGATGATCGATACCAGTTCCGATAACTGCGATAATTCCTGCAATACTTGGCAGATCGAGCTGCCATCCTATGAGCGCTGCAAATCCGAGAATCATGAACACCTCGCTCAAGGAGGTTGCGACCATCGGGATTAATATCTTCTTCTTCCGGTATCTCAGAAATATGACTATAGCAACTGTTAAGAGCGCAAACACGCCGGCAATCAATGTCTGCTCCTTGAACTGAGCACCGAGTGCTGCAGGCACCTGTCCTGAGCCGATCACCGATACCTTCACAGGCAGCGCTCCTGCTCGCAGGTGCACCTGGAGTTGTTCCGCTTTTGTCTTCCCTTCATCACCGACACCAGTGGTTGCAACCAATCCGTAAGAAGGTACATTCTCCTTCCTATCATACAGTTCTCTCAGTTTCTCAGCCAGATCGGGCGCGATCGGTGCAGAATATACTTCTCTTTCATCGAGCAGCATGATCAGTTCGTGATCTGCCGGATTGTCGACAGCGCCGTATTCGACTGCTGCATCCCTGATCGCATTTGCTCCGGTACCATCCACTGTGAAACCGATACCCCATGCACCATTCTGCATCTTTGGTATGTCCACTGCGATGATGTGCTCGCCCCATACCACATGCGCCGTCGTGTTGTTTGTTTCCTGAATACGGATCTCAAACTTTCCAGGTGTTGCAACGATCTCCTGCGCCGTATTAAGATCGATACCAGCAAGATCAATCAGAAGAATATTATTCCCGACAGGAGTGATCGGAATCTCTTTTAGACCCCAGATGTTCAGTTTCTCGTTCAATATCTCCTTTGTCATCTCCTGAGTCTCTTTTGTCACCTCCTCTTTGAAGACAGGTCTGCCCTGCATATCCTTCCCAATCGATCCGCCAACCTCTGATAGCACCTCTGATAATTCACTTTCATCGGTTTCGGATCGAATCTCATAGATATTGTTGCCAAGATAGATCACCTCACAATCCAGATACGTTGAAAGATACTTCTGAATCACGTATTCTTTGTTTATGGTGAGTGTGACCTCATTATCCCTGATGTATGCACTTCCATAACCGACAGCCTCGATCTCTTCCTTTTCGAGTGGTTCCGGTGTCTTGAAGGTGATCTCGGTATCTGATTGATCTATAATCTCAATATCTCCGAACGCATTGGAAAACTCTTTTTCGATGATCTGCGATGAATTAGCATCGATTTCGGTGATCACGCCCTCTAACTTGAGTTGCAGCCATGTCCCTCCTTCGAGATCGAGTCCGTATTGCAGATGCGACGAGAAACCATCGCTGTAGGTCGGATGAATCGCAATCAGAGCGATCAACATGGCAATAACGAATATAATAATTCTGAAATCCTTGTACAACTTCATATTCTTCGCCTCCTTGGCTTCTGCATATGCCATTTCAATATTCCCAGATTCAGCAGCCATGTGTTCATCAGATCAGCAACGAGACCGAATATGAGGACGATCGAGATGTCACTTATGATGCTGATCTGCGGAAGCGATGATATGATGAGATATGAATACGTTGCAACAAGGTACATGACAACGATTGCGGCGAGCGTTGTTCCTGTCATCGTAATACCGGTTGTCATTGCTTTTGTAACCTTGTCATCGAGACTGCCTCTCCGCTTGAGCAACCTCGTTGTCAGAAGGATGTCGCTGTCCACCGAATACCCGATCAGCATCAAGAGAGCAGCTACTGTTCCGAGTGATAATTCGATTCTTGTTATGGCTATGAATGCGGATGCGATCGCAATATCCGAGAATGCGGAGAGCACAACTGCTACCGAAGGCACAAATGTTCGGAATATCAGAAAGACGATCACTGCCATGAGACAGAATGATATCAGTATCGCCTTTATCGCCTGCTTTTGCAGCGATTCTCCGTATACAGGATCCATCTGCTTGATCTCCGGAGTTGCATATCCATAATCGCTATTGACTTTGTCCACCAGTGATCTCTTTTCAGCCTCCTCCATCGGACCGAATCTGATCATTCTGCGGCTGCCCGAATCCCGCACATCGATGATCTGGTAATCAGAAAACGCGTCCTTCAGAAGATCGTGCGAGTCATCGGTGGCAAGCGTGATGATCGTACCTCCCTCAAACTCGAATCCGAGACGCACCGGTGCGCCTGTACTGACAAACATTCCGCCAAGGATGACCAGTGCGATTGCAAGTGCAACCAGTGGCAAAACGACCAGTTGCTCTGGTTTGTGTGTTCTTGTGTATGTATCGAACCTTGATACGAGATTTTTTATTTGATTCATCGATTCCCTCTGAATACGTCAGCGATCAGTTGTGCCACACTGACCCTGCTTACGCTTCTGTCAAGCGTATCGGTTGCTATGATATCCTCGATACCGGAAGCAAATAAACGCAGCACAGCATTGCGGGCAAGTACAGGATGGATGCATGCCGCAAATACCCTGTTTGCATCATTGTTTCTCAACAACATAGTTGTCTTTGCGATCGTACCTCCGGTTGAGATGATATCATCCAGTATAACAACATCTCTTCCGGCAACGTCAATTTCCTTTGTCTTTATCAATACATCATCTCCACTCAAACGTGTCTTCTCCATGTAATCAAAATCAACCCCAAGATATTCGGATGCTGATCGCACGAGATCAATTGCACCCTCGTCAGGCGCAATGATCATCGGATCGTTCAGTTCCATCGATGCGATATACTCACCAACCACTGGCGCGGCATCAAGATCAGTAGCAGGTGCATCAAAGTATGAAAGAACATTTTGATTATGAATGTCAATCGTGAATACATGATCCGCTGTGATCGCATGCGCAAGCGCACGTGCACTTACCGGTTCCCCATCTCTGAATCGTTTATCCTGCCGCGCATAGCCGGAATATGGAATGACAACATCGATTCGATCGGATGTGTCACATGCATCGATCAATTGCAGAAGCGAGATATAATCAGAATCGGTCGGCGTTGACTGGATGATTATGGCGTGATCAGGGATATCAGATATGTGAAGATATTGTTCACCATCCGGAAATGTAGAAAATTCGATATCCGCAAGATGATATCCCCCTGCATGCGCAACTCTCCCAGCCAGTACCTGTGAAGACGGTCCTGATATAATGCTTACTGATTCCTTCATTCCATATTCATAAATTCGTTGGTCTGATGACATTAATACCTTTCGATGCCTATTCTGATTCTCAGTACTTCCGAAACACACCCGAGTTCCGAATCAAAAGTGAAACTTCTCTGGTTCGTGGGATTCGTGTGCGACAAGAAGTCGCATCACAGATTGCCCTTGTGGCTACCCCTTCCATTCGGGGTGATCCTGACTCTCGGAATGCGCGGATGGTAACGTTTGCGCGGTAAGCTCGCAGGACAACGTGGGACAATCCGAAAGTCCGATTCGGATCAACTGCCAGGATAAGTCCGGAATCAAAAATCACAAAAAGGAATGTTTCTAATGTAACAAACTAAAAGATGATCACGAGACTTAAATGAAACAGGAAGAAGCCATCCGCCTGCTACATAAGGCAGGCTGTTCATCAGATGTCATCGAACACTCTCGAACAGTCGCCGAGTGCGCCAGTGAGATTGCGATGCGATACAAAAGAAGACATCACAGCCCTGTCGATATCGAACTGGTGACGATCGGTGCGCTGCTTCACGATATCGGGCGTGCACGATCCAACGGCATCGACCACGCGGTGATCGGAGCTGATATTATACGGTCATTGGGACTGGATGACCGGATCGTAAGAATCATCGAACGGCATATCGGTGCTGGCATTCCGAAAGATGAAGCAAAACGACTCGGACTTCCGGAAAAGGATTATCTGCCAGAGACGATCGAGGAGATGATTGTTGCGCATGCCGATAATCTGGTGGATGATACCAGCCGGATCAGCATAGACGAGCGCATCAAACGGATGAAAGAGCGCGGGTTCAACCGTGATGCGATCGAGAGAATGATCAGATTGCATACCACTGTGATGGAATGATGGAGACTGTCATGCCATCGGGTGTTGACAGTCCGGTTCCAGAGGTTTTATATAATATAATTTCTGATTTACCATATATGGGACGAGGAACACTCCGCCGCGATCAATATACGGTTTTGGTGCAGACTGGTCACATACGAAGCGCTGGCACTGGCGTAGCCAAATTGAATGTGAGAGCGCGAGGTACAGGCTCTGTACTTAAGTGCGGGGTTTGGTGACTTAAATGGAGGTATTACATGGAAAAGATTAAGGACTTCTCTCTGTTGCTGTTTGACAGAGATTTGACAGATCATTATCATTTCATAGTTGAAACTTTGAAAGACGCATCGGAGTTGATGAGCACAGAAGATCGAAGTTTTGACAAACAAGCAATGTTAGGAGTCACGATGATTCAAAGTCTGATGCAATACACAGAAGCTGTGGGCGCCTATTGTTTGGCTTGTCAAAAGACGGATAGAGAGGAATTTACCAAGGTTATATTGAAGTATCGACCTAAGGAAATTCATGGGTTCTATTCTCGGGTTGAATCATTGACGGAGGCAGAGCTAAGTAACATCCTCTCATATTTGAATTCATCGTTTTGGACCTCGGAATCGGATGAGGATGTGATTAAAGAAAAAATGAGGGCAAGTATAACTCAATTGAAAGAAAAGCTTCGGGGACTGTGTAGATTCTGGAACGAATACCATGACTTCTACAATGCATCTAAACATGGTGGGAGATATTGGATAAGCGAAGTCTCGCACAAAGAAAAGGAGGATAAATATCTTGGGATTCAGTGGCTGAACATGGATCGGAACTTTGATACTATATTGCTTGGGGGTGATGAACTCAAAAGTGAGATGATTCGACTTGCGGACGAAACCAGAAGTATAATGTTGGCGCTTCATGCGAACAGAGTGTTGATTTGGTCGTCGGGTGGAAGAGTTAATCCTACGGAATACCGATATATATTGGAGGGGTGACTTCGTATTACTTAAATATGAATAACAATGCCGACGGCGCACGGACGCCACATAATTCATTTTGGGGTGGCGTGGATGGAGCTTTAAGATGAGCACAGGAAAATAAATAAGAAGATGCATAAATAATAACTGAGGTGTAAGAGAGAAGATGAGTAAATATGAGACACAATTCGGTATAAAAATGGAAGCGGGGAAAATATATGACTACGCAGCGCAATTCTTCCCAATATTAGGTTATAGGTTTGTGAGCGGAGATAAGCCGAACACAATAAGCTTTACAAGAGGAGATCATATAGGCACTTTCTTCTCTTTTAAAATAGAGAAGCAAAAGTGTGATATGGCAATGTCACTGATGTCATCTGGCGAAGAGACGATTGTCAAGTTTTATTTTGCATTTGCAACGGGAATTATATTGCTTGGTGGTGACAAAGCAAAGCTTGATGTAGAAGTGGAACGATTCAGAAATTTCTTATTGGGAAGTGGGGAAAATGCTGAAAAATATATTGATGTGTCGCAAAAAAAGATTCTTTCCGAAGACATGGGTGGACTCAAGTCTAAGCCAGCATACTATCCGAGGACCGGCTCCCTAATTTTTGGGATTATCATGTTGATACTCGGCATTGTGGTTTATCTATATACACAGCCAGCGATTGTCCATTATGAGTCATTACTTGGTACAATTGGTAGAGATATTGGATCAGCATTTGGTTATACCAGATTAGAACAGGAATACCAAATACTGAAATTATTAAATGTTGGATCGTTCATTGCGATGATTGTTGGCGTGATTTCTGTAATAATCGGGTTGATTGGAAAACGAGAATGATAAAACCTATTAAGTGTTCTAAAGCTCACACACCAAAGGAGGGGTGTGATTGGGTCTTCGAATATGAGTAACAACGCCAGAAGACGCTTGGATGCCCTCGAATTCATTCGGGGGTGGAGTGGTTGGGACTTCGGGAGGCTATCATGATGGACGCGGAGGTCGAGGTGGTCGCGTGGATCATAGGTTTTGTGGGGTGGGTCAGATCTTCGATCTTTGTGTCAGTTGGCGAAGTTCACTTTCGGAACTGAAGAATGGACTCACTCCGGAAGTTTCATCCAGCCTTTTTGATGCAGGTAATATCCATTACCATCCAAAAGGTATGCAGAAACAGCAATTTTTTCCAAGATGGTATAGGTATCTTCGTTATTTCTAATTTTATCTTCTAATTCTTGAAGATAAATGCTTATTTTATCAAAGAAATTTTCCGGAGGTGTGATCAGGCGATCTCCAGCCATGATTCGATCCATAAATACTTTCGTTTGATTATACGATGCAGATAAAACCGTAAACATAAAAACGAGTTGTCGATCGAAGTTAGGATCTATATTAAAAATCCTCTGTATCATCGCAGGCACTGCGCTATAGTAGTATACCTTCTTTCTGGTGTCGGATTCCACATCCATTTTTTCGCGAGCGAACGCTATTTCATCTGCCAATATAGTTTTATGTGGCTCTGATATGCTCAACATGTTACTCCCTCCAGTAAACTGTTATTCCTTCCATACCACGGTCCTGCGATGATTGGCACGGGCAGTGGTTCTGACGCTCCCGATGCAGTTATATCTGCCAATTCAACGATGGGTTGATACGGTCTGGCAAGTACCCTGAATGCGGCTTTCAGGATATCTACACCAAAGCCGGTAAGTTCATAATAGGAGTGGTCTCTCTTACCTTCAGTATATTCAGTATAGTGAGTGACAATGGCGCCGTTTCTTAATGTTTTCAACTCGTTTGTGAGTGTCCTCGGGTCAAGTTTGAGAGTGGTCTTAAGTCGATTAAACGTGAGTCGTCCATCATGTTCATACAATGCAACAACTATTGCGCATCGATTATCACTGCCAAACGCTTTGAATGCCTGTCTGACTATCAACGGTATTTGGCTGGAATACTCTTCTACCTTTGTCACATCAATACCTCCTGTGTATGTTAGTGGAGTGAACAAATGTTCACCCGTACTATATTAAGTTTGCCCACGTTTAATAAGTTTGTGATGCCATGCCAAATTTGATCGATGCGATTCTTGGATACGAGGTTGAAAAAGAGATCGGGTGGTACAGGCAGGAACTACACATACTGATTCTGGGTGCGTATAGACCAGAAAACGCAAAAAAGCGTTTAGAGAGACTTCGTACTTGTTTGATTGGGAGAGGATATAGCAACACCCACCTTGTAGCAGACTACACGGATAATAATAAATCCGATGAAGATTGGAATATATATTGGGAAAGAAAATCTAATGAGTTAATGCTGCATTCTGATCTGAATCTGTTTGTTTTCTTTGCAAATTGTAGCAACGAAGGAGTCACAGACGAACTCGCATATTTCTGTAGCGAGATAAAGAGGTTCTCGGGATGTTATGTTATTTGTGAAGATAGTTATGCGAGTAACATGTCCACGCGTATCAAAGCAAAGGTCAAGAAGTTTATATTATACAATACTAAGATTGAAAATGGCAATGATGCTGAACTTTGTGATGCTGTATACGCTTTTGCTGAAATGATGAGTGCCAGACACGTACAAAATCTTTAAGCTGATGGGAGCTGCTGAACATACTCAATATCATGTCGGCGGTCAGAACGCGTGTAATATCCGCCCTGCCACCAAATCTATCGTCGCACACCCCACAGCCTTCCGCGCCCATACCAACACACGACCTCAAGCGCATCGGATGCACCCGAATTTATTCCGATGGTGGTGCGGACGGGGCTTAATATCCATGTCCCGTTTCTTCCACTCCAAAGTTCGAATATCTGAAAACACACGAGTCAGAACCAAAGTACCAGATGAATTGCCAGCCTCAAATAATGGAATAAAATCATGTGGGATGTCATATTAAACAAATTCAAAAAATATCCAGCGCAGGAGAAGGTTGTACGTCTACTCCTTAAACGTGGGTTTCAGGTTACTCCGGATGGAAAAGTGGTTTCTGGCGGCATAAAACTCGCACACACCCAGATAGCAAAGGAGGTTGGCGTCGATCGCAGGATAGTCGATGGGGCAGCGTCGATGATCGC
>JAYEGV010000224.1:0-4969 GCA_034659235.1 Methanobacteriota archaeon | reverse complement strand
ATGCAGATAATTTTAAAAGTCGAATTGAAGTATGCTTCTTTGTGGGAGAAGTTTAAAAAATGTAGGAAATTTTCTAAAACGTGAGTTGTTACGATTTATCGTAAAAGCCGACCGCTATCAGTCGGCGTTTTTGTCCCAAAGCCGTATACACCGAAACCATTATCTGCAATCATCTTCAGGTTGTTGCCAGAGTTGATGAGGCGATGTTATGTATCCCCGTATCTCAATCGATCCACAGGTTTGCCACGGGCAGGCTTGCATTAAAGGGACCCGTATCCCTGTCCATCAGATCATACACATGCTGGCAAATGGAGACACAATCGAGAATCTCTTGGAAGAGTACCCTTCACTTGAACGAGAGGATATTCTTACCTGTCTTGACTACGCAGCGTCGCTGGCTGAAGAGCAAGTTACGCCCATCGAGGCATTGGCGAGTGCGGCATGAAGATCTTCGTGGACGAAAACATACCGTTGATGACCGTTCGGGTGCTGCGTGAGATGGGGCACGACGTGCGAGACATTCGCGCACCGCGGAGGAGGGTATGACTGACGATGCTCTCTGGGAGGTAGTTCAGCGAGAAGAGCGATTGTTGATCACGACAGACAAGGAGTTTACGCAACATCGTGAGGAACTCCACCATGGCATTCTGATTGTACGCCTTAGACAACCGAATCGACGCAAGATTCACCGGCGAGTCATGCAAGCAATGACTCAGTTTGCAGCAGAGGAGTGGCTTGGTTTGCTGGTTGTGATGCGTGATGTGATGCAGAGCGTGTGGCAGACTGGTGAGAGGAGATGAGCAAACTGGGGGCACAATGCCAAGATATCCAACCAAGAGCTCAACGGATGCACCGAATTTATTCAAGGGTAAAGCGGCTGAGGCTTCGGATATCTGAAAACAGACAATATTCGACCCGATCATCACATAAGTTAACAGCCCAGCCGAACCGAAATGTTCATAATAAATCCACCAATAGAGAGACCTGTGCCTCGGTGGCTTAGCGGTATAGCGCGTCCTTGGTAAGGACGAGGTCGCGGGTCCAATTCCCGCCCGAGGCTTATGTGATCATCTGTTTCAGCACCGCATCTCCAATCTCAACACCGAGATCGGATGCGATCACAGGACATTTTGCTAATAGCAAGAAGAAGATGTTACCTTCCTCCCCGCTCATCGATTCATAGTTTCCCTGACCCTTGCTGATGATCATATCGGATGATCGATATATATCAATAAATTCCTGGTCGCACCGATTTAGAATCGTTCCAGGTGCATCCGATGTTGTAACGATCTTTGCAAGAGGGTCAATTCCACAGAAAACAGCATCATCCATGGTTGCATCGTTGATGATCGGTGCCTTCTTTACGGCATATACGATATCACCATAATCTTTCATCTCTTCAAGTAGTATCCGATCAAAAACCACTTCTCCGGCATTGTCTGCAAGATAAAGGATATTCTTTGAGTGTTCAAGTGATTCCAAGAATTGAGAATAATCATTTATTGCAAATTCCCTTGCCAATGTATCCTTTATTGTTTTTTTTACGCTGAATTGCATGCTTGCCCCAAAATCGATGATATTTCCAGCGATTGCAAGTTTCGCAGCGGTGAACAGACGATCCTCTGATGTATCCACGATCTCCTTGAGACATGGATACATCTTCATTGCAGCATGGTTATATTTTATTTTAAGGTCTTCATAAGGATCCTCGCATCCGGTAACATCCTTTACTACGGAATATACGATGTGCGCAATAAAAGGAGGGCTGTGCTCGAACGACACATCCAGTAACTCCTTCATCACAGATTTCAGCACCTGTTCCTGCACTGCCGGGTCATCAGTCGCCAGCCTTGACGCATTGAGCGACTGCTTCAGAAGGCAGGGGATGCATTCGAGAGTTGTTTTCATCATATCTCTATAATTTCCTTTAGCTTCATCATCGCCTCTTTCTCGCGAAGACCGCCGCAGGTCTGCACGATTTGATCATAATGCTCGATCAGATCAAGTTTTCTTGCATCCCTGTTCAGACGGTATCGTGTGGCATGCACAAGAGATTCTATGACTGCATTAAAGCCTCTGTTTATACATAACAATGGTTTATCACGAATCATACCGCTCACAGGCGTTAATTTAAATACATTTCCTGTTGACTGCTGGCAAAAAAACAGCACCCATGCATCCGAATGTTTCAGCACCGGACAGCTCATGCCATCCGGATATTCGAATACATCGGGATCAGGATCCTCGAATGTGTATTCAACATACACCACAGGGTCGTGGACGATGTTTGCAGTGATCTCCCCTGTTTCAATGGCATTGCGCCGTGTATGCGAGCCAGGAAACAATCGCATCCATAATGTGTCATCGTTTCTGATGATGCCGATTGGTGCGGCATTCGGGATGCCTGATTCCGATGCGGTTGTGGCGATGACTTCAGAGATTCCGTCAAGGATTCCAAAATCGCTTGGTTCTGCCACGGCTGGTGGTTTGTTGTTCATATTTTCAGATCTGATGCTGAAAACGTTATGTGCAATACATCTTTATGATACTACTATATGACTATCTCGGTTCTTGCAAATCCACAGCGATCAACGATTACCATCATGCAGATCAGAGATCGGCAGAAGAAACCTCTGTTCTGCGGCACACTCACACTCAAAAAAACCGAAAAGGGGATGCGTCCGTACAAATTCATGTCAGAAAACAGATTCAGAAAACCTTCTGACGCGATTGATATGCTAAGGAGTGCTGATCGAATCATGCTCGCATCCGGAGATCAGAAGACGACAGAGGAGTTTCTGGATATGCTACATGGTTATCAACTCTCATGCATACGTGTTCGTCTCTGCCGATACTGTCTGCTTGAAGATAAATTCAGTCCGATCGATAAACGGTCGGTTCGATTCAAAAATGAGATGATATGCCCGGATTGCGCGCTTGAAGAACTGCACAGGGAACTTGTTCCGATGAAACTTGGCGGATCAGGTCTTGAGCGCATCGAGAAGCTGGTTCTCAAAACAAGAGACCTTGATCGTGTTCTTGGTATGCTTGATCCGGAACGTCTTGACCGCGATCTCACGCTGTATCGCACGATCGAAGCGACATCGGTGGATACAAATCCTGTAACAATGGACGATCTCCCACTGCCGGAACGATTCAGGAATTTGCTTTCCAGAAGGATCAAAAAACTGCTTCCGGTTCAGACACTGGCGATCGAGAACGGTCTACTTGAAGGCGTGAGTCAGCTGGTCGTCTCAGAGACTGCGACAGGAAAAACACTGATCGGCGAACTCGCAGGAATAACGAATCTGCTGGAGGGAAGAGGAAATCTTCTGTTCATCGTTCCGCTGGTTGCGCTTGCAGGTCAGAAGGAAGGGGATTTCAGAGAACGTTACAGCCCACTGGGAGTAACAACGGTGCTCCGGATCGGGGTGAGCAGGATATCGCATGAACGAAAGCAGAAGAGATCGCCAACAACATCGACCACGATCTGGGTTGGCACGTATGAGGGTGTGGACTATCTGCTCAGGTCAGGGAACGCGAACAGACTCGGCAGGATCGGTACTGTCGTCGTAGATGAGGTGCACACGCTCGCGGATGAGGAGCGCGGGCACAGGCTGGATGGTTTGATAGCAAGATTAAAATATATCGCTCCGGATGCCCAGTTTTTATATCTGTCAGCAACCGTTGGCGATCCGGTAACGCTTTTAAAAAAACTCGGCGGAAGACTGGTCAGATACGAGGCGAGACCTGTTCCAATCGAACTACATCTGCTTTTTGCAGGAGAGCGTGACAAGGTACGGATCATTGACCGGCTGGCACGGCAGGAATGGAACATCAGATCATCGAAGGGATATCGGGGGCAGACGATCGTATTCACAAACTCACGGCAGCGATGCCACAAGATTGCAGAATCCCTCCGGATTCGTGCTGCTGCATATCATGCAGGTCTATCGCAGAAAGAGCGCAAGCGCATATCGCAGGCATTCGCAAGCGGCAAACTTGAGGTGGTCGTGACAACAGCAGCGCTTGCTGCAGGCGTCGACTTTCCTGCATCACAGGTGATATTCGAGTCGCTTGCGATGGGCATCGACTGGCTATCCGGGCACGAGTTCCACCAGATGCTCGGGCGGGCTGGAAGACCTGATTACCACGATCTCGGAAAGGTAGTGCTGCTCGCAGAGCCTGACCGGAAATATCACGGCGGCTCAGAGACCGAGGATGAGATCGCATTCAAACTGCTCAAGCATGAGATCGAACCGGTTGATGTCACGTACGAAGAGCCGGAACAGCTGGAGGAACTGCTGGCATCGTCTGCTCTTGCGCGAAACAGGTCCGAATTAAGTGTCTTGAACGATCTTCTGATCGGAGGGGGTGATTTCAATTACCTCTTCGGAAAACTGGTTGAATACGGATTCATCACATCCTCTGCCAGACCAACAGACTTTGGCAGGATTGTAGCGACACACTTTTTGAGCGTGGAACAGGCGTTTCTGATCAGGGATGCAGTCAAAAAAAACGAATCCCCGCTTGATATTGCGGTATCGCTCGAAACGCTCGATTCGGTCTATTTCAAGAATGCTGCAAGGATTTCTGCTGCTCTAAAGATGCATATACCGGCAAGAGTCTTTCAGGGAGCGGCGTATGACATCGTCTTTTCAGGAGATGGGATCTCTGCTCTCGACAAGGACATCCGCGATCAGATTCTATCGTTTATCACCGACTTCATGGTATGTTCTCATGCGGATGCCCCGTACTGTGGGTGTCCTGAGCGCGCTTTTTCAAAGAGGTTGATCGAACTGCGATGCGAAGGACTCGATCCGAAAGGGATCGTATCCGCGATCGGCGATTATGGAGTTTACGCTTACGGTGGGGATGTTCTTGAATATCTTGATCATGTTGCTCGCAACCTTGAGGCGATCGAGATGATTGCGAAGGTGTTCGGGAATGTTGTGATCGAGCGAGATGC
>JAYEGV010000223.1:0-4970 GCA_034659235.1 Methanobacteriota archaeon | reverse complement strand
TATAATGACACCAGTAGCAATAACCGATACCACTTTTCGGGATGCACATCAATCCCTGATCGCAACCAGAATGCGAACCGATGACATGCTCCCCATCGCAGAGAAGCTGGACAGCGCTGGCTTTTTCTCACTTGAGGTGTGGGGCGGAGCAACCTTTGATGTCTGCATCCGGTATTTGAACGAAGATCCATGGGATCGGTTGAAACGTTTGAAAGAGGCAATCACGAAGACACCTCTTCAAATGCTTCTCAGAGGACAGAACCTTGTCGGATACCGGCATTATCCTGACGATATCGTGATAAAATTCGTTGAAAAATCAGCAGAAAACGGCATTGATATATTCAGGATATTTGATGCCGTAAACGACATCAGAAACATGGAGGTTTCCATCAGAACGGCAAAGAGATTAGGGGCTCATGTTCAGGGCACGATCAGTTACACGATCAGTCCTGTGCATACGATAGAGGCTTTTGTTGCATTTGCAAGGGAACTGGCATCGCTCGAGTGCGATTCTCTATGTATAAAGGATATGGCAGGTTTGATCTCGCCGCGCGATGCTTATGATCTCGTCAGGGCGCTCAAGAAGGAGGTCGGGCTGCCAGTTGACCTGCATTCACACAGCACCAGCGGAATGGCACCAATGAGCTACATGGCTGCATGTGCGGCTGGAGTTGACATTCTGGATACCGCATTCTCCCCGTTTGCAGGTGGCACATCCCAGCCGGCGACAGAGACTGTTGTTGCCGCACTCAACAGAACACCATACAGCACAGGTCTCAACCTTACTCTTCTGACAGAGATAAAAGAGTATTTCGCTCAAATAAAAGAAAAATACAGGGGCATCCTTGACCCGGTCTCCGAGCAGATCGACACCAGCGTTTTAATCCACCAGATACCTGGTGGAATGCTCTCCAATCTGGTATCCCAGTTAAAGGAACAGAATGCCATGGACAGGTACGATGATGTGTTAAAGGAGATGCCAGAAGTCAGGAAGGATCTTGGGTATCCGCCTCTGGTCACACCAACCAGTCAGATTGTGGGCACGCAGGCAGTGCTGAATGTCCTGATGGGTGAGCGGTACAAGGTCGTGCCAAAGGAGGTGAGAGATTATATCAAAGGGATATATGGAAAACCTCCTGCACCAATCGCTGATTGGCTGCTATCAAAGGTACTGGACGACGATGCGGTTATAACATGTAGACCGGCAGACCTGCTCAAACCCGAACTGGAGAAACGGACAAATGAGGCGGAAGAGCTTGGCATCATCAAGAAAGAGGAGGACATCCTGACTTATGCTCTGTATCCGCAGATCGCTCCGAAGTTCCTGAGAGGGGAGATGGTGGAAGAGGAATTGAAACCTGCCGCAGAAGCGGCTCCGATCCGGACCGGGATGGCATACAATGAGTTCAAGGTGGTTGTTGATGGTGAGACGTTCCATGTGGAGGTTAATCCGGCAGGTGAGATGGCGATCGAGGAGAAGAAGCCTCCTGAATCTGTCGAAGGCGGGATAAGAAACAATATGCATGGGATGGTTCTAGGGCTAAAAGTAAAAAAGGGAGATGCGGTAAAGGATGGAGATGTCGTTGCGGTGATCGAGGCTATGAAGATGGAGAATAATATCCATGCTCCAAACAGCGGGATAGTCCGTGATATCTTTGTCTCCGAAGGCGATACCGTAAGCGCGGGAACGGTTATCATGTCGGTCTATTAGAAGGGGGTGTTTTACGGTGTTTAATAAGATACTGGTCGCAAACAGAGGCGAGATAGCCATAAGAGTGATGCGGGCATGTAGAGAGATGGATATAGCGACTGTTGCTGTCCATTCAGAGGCAGACCGTAACGCATTATTTGCAAAATATGCTGATGAAGCGCATTATATCGGGCTTCCGCCAGCAAGCCAGAGTTATCTCAGGATCGACAGGATTCTCGATATCGCAGAAGAAACGGGTGCAGAGGCTATTCATCCTGGATATGGATTCCTTGCTGAGAATCCGGGCTTTGCCAGAGAATGTGAACGAATGGGTGTCGTATTCATCGGACCGTCCAGCGATTCCATAGAATCTGCCGGAAATAAGATAGCCGCCAGAAAGACGATGGAGAAGGCAAAAGTTCCTGTTGTACCCGGAATTTCTGCTGAAATCGAAGATCCGGAATCTGCCATCGATGCTGCACAGGGGCTTGGATATCCGGTCATTGTGAAAGCATCGGCAGGCGGTGGTGGGATCGGCATGAAGATCGCAAATGACGATTCCGAACTCAGAAGTGCCATTCATTCAACCCGGGCAGTGGCTAAATCGACGTTCGGTGATTCCACCATCTACATGGAGAAATATCTGCATCAGCCAAGGCATATCGAATTTCAGGTTCTTGCGGATTCGTATCATAACACGATCCATCTGAATGAGAGGGAATGCTCGATACAGAGGCGTCACCAGAAATTAATCGAAGAATCGCCATCGCCGGTCATAACCGGTGAACTCAGAGAGGAGATGGGTGTAGCGGCAGTCAGAGCGACAGAGGCGATCGATTACACCAATGCAGGCACCGTGGAGTTCATATACTCTGATGGAGATTTCTATTTCCTTGAGATGAACACGAGACTGCAGGTGGAACATCCCATAACCGAGATGGTGACAGGAATCGACATCGTCAGAAAACAGATAGCGATCGCAGCAGGTGAGAGGCTGGAGATGAAGCAGGATGATGTCAGCATTCATGGATGGGCGATTGAGTGCAGGATCAACGCAGAAGACCCTCTGAATGATTTTGCGCCATCTCCTGGAAGAATCACTCGATACCGGTCACCAGGAGGTCCCGGGATCCGGGTGGATAGCGGCGTGCATACCGGCTACACGATCTCCCCGTTCTACGACTCGATGGTATCCAAACTGATATCGTGGGGCGAACATAGGGTCGAAGCCATAGAACGGATGCGCCGGGCACTGTATGAATATATCATTGTTGGCATCACAACAAACGTTCCCTTCCACAAGGCAGTACTTAGAAATCCGCACTTTATGAGAGCCGAACTCTCAACGCACTTCATAGACGACTTCGGCATATCAGAACAGGTTGCGGATGTGGTCGAACAGGAGAAAGAGAAGGGAGCGACCCTTGCTTCCGCCTTAGGTGTGGATGACAGGAAGGTTGCAGCCATAACCGCTGCTGTGAGGACATATATGGACAGCACCAATCAAACAGCAGAGAGTTGATCATGGAACCGAAAGAAAAGATACTGGAAATGTTAAAGGATCGTCCTGAAGATTTTATTTCAGGTGAGGATTTGTCAGAAGCGTTAAATATCTCGCGGACGATGGTGTGGAAGCATATCGAGTCCCTGAGGGAGGACGGATATGTCATCGAATCGATCACAGGCAGGGGTTACATGTTAAAAGAGATTCCTGACCTGCTGCTTCCTTTCGAGATCAAAAAGAATCTCAGAACAGATTTTATTGGCAAACAAATATATCACTTTGATGAGATCGACTCTACCAATGTGGAAGCAAAGGAGCTTGCTGAGAGTAGCAGAGACGGAACCGTCATCGTAGCAGAGAAACAACTCGAAGGCAGAGGAAGGATGGGCAGGAAATGGTCTTCTCCTCCTGGCGGAATCTACCTCTCGATGATCCTGAAACCCGGGATTCCTCCTGACCATATTCACAGATTGACGCTTGTTGCAGGAGTTGCAGCGGCAGAAGTTCTGAATGAACTCGGATTAAAGGCAGAAATAAAATGGCCCAATGATATACTCATAAATGAAAAGAAGGTCTGCGGAATTCTAACCGAGATGGATGCAGAGATGGACGCTGTGAACTATGTGATCATTGGAATCGGGATCAATGCCAATACCGAACTTGATATGTTCCCGCCCATCACGATGATAGGGGCAACGTCTCTTTCTGAAGAGCTGGGAAGAGAAGTGAACAGAGTAGCCATCACACAGAATTTCCTGGAGCGGTTTGAAAGGCATTACGTAACCTTTCTGAAGGGTGATTTTCATTCAGTCCTCGAATACTGGAGAGAGCATTCATCCACAATCGGGCGGAGAGTGAAGATCGTTACGAAATTCAGGACTATCGTCGGGGAAGCCGTTGGTATCGACCATGACGGGGCATTGATCGTAGAACTGGATTCCGGCAGTATCGAGAAAGAGATTACAGGTACGTGCTTCCATGTCTAAGGTTTGATATGAACGACCCATCCCACTTAGCGCGCTGCGCGCAACTCGCAATGGTTCTTGAGGTCTCTGCCTCTCCGAAACCAGGTAATGTGGACAGGGAACACGACTACCCGGATACCACCTTCGAACACTTCCTCGCATCAGCAATCGGAGCGTATCCTGTGCTTGAGCTGGCAGCAAGATCACGAAGTGGCGTTGGCGCGCTGATACATGCATCAGCGAAGGAATCTCTGCGATGGCAGCGCGGAGGGAACACTCATTTCGGCGCGTTCGTGCTGCTGATTCCATTGTTGATGGCTGCCGGAAGCGGTACGCCGGTTTCAACGATCGTGGAGAATACCACTGCCGAGGATGCCGCTCAATTTTACCGTGCGTTTTCGGTTGCAAATGTTCGTGTTGACTCTGTTCCGGAGATTGATCTCGAAGACTCGAACTCGATAGATCGGATTTTAAAAGAAGATATCAAACTCTTCGATCTGATGAAATTATCTGCCGATCACGATCTGATCGCAAACGAATGGGTATGCGGGTTTGAGCGAACCTTCCGGTGTGCGGAGATGATTACAGAGAAGGTAGACAGGATGAGTATCAATGATGCTGTCATACACACGTTTTTGCAGATGCTTGCAGAGACTCCTGACACCTTCATCCGGACGAAATTTGGTAAAGAAAAGTCAATTGAGATCAGCAAGCATGCATCGGAGATTCTTGCAGATAATAGAGATCTGGCTGCGATAAAATCCAGGATTCATGAATTTGACAGAAGATTGATTCATGAAAAGGTGAATCC
>JAYEGV010000222.1:0-5020 GCA_034659235.1 Methanobacteriota archaeon | reverse complement strand
AAATGATCAATCAAATAATTGCAATTTTATTGCTCATCCCCTTTCAGTAACTAACATATTTGGTTAATGGGATCACCGCCCATCCTGAGTCATCAACATTGTTACGTAACTCCAATAACAGAGAACCTGAACGATGTTTTTATCTACCCTGACACGAAACGAGTCTATGCTTTTGCGACATCTACAAAACCAACGAAACACGGTGTGCGATCAACATATCGACTGTGCATAATCGATAACCGTAAGTATCCTGTAACAAATCCATAAGATTGAGGCGGTAATCGAATGCTGTTTGCAAATCTCCAACTGGCGACATGGGCGTTTTTCGCAAGCGTTATTCCATTGATCATCGTATATCTGCTCAGACCGAAGGCAAAGGAGATCTCGATTCCCTCAATCATGTTTATCACGCAGATAAACCGGAAAAAAAGAAAATATGCAAGGATATTTAGTAGAATCATCAAAGATCCCCTGTTTCTAATTCAGTTACTCTTTTTAATATCTCTGATTCTTGCGATTTCTGCGCCTTACACCATCGGGAGCAGGGAGATCAGCGGAGGGCATACGATAATCGTTCTGGACGGCTCTGCAAGTATGCAGGCGGATGGCAGGTTCGATTACGCGATTGATCATGCAAACGGATATCTCACTGCTCGAAACAGCATCATCCTTGCAGAGAACGTCCCGGTACTTGCGCTACATAATGGCGATACTGGTGCTGCAAAGGAGGTGCTGAAGAACATTCCGAGAACTGCAACAACATCGGATCCGTATCAGGCGATCATGCTTGCAAGCACCCTGCTTACAGATGGAGGAGGCAGTATCATTGTCATCTCTGATTTTGCAAACTGGGATGGAGAGGATCCTTATGTTGCAAAGAAACTTGCAGAAGCGGACGGAATCGATGTCTCGTTCGTAAGCGTCTCTGGTGGGAAGAACGATATCGCGATAACAGGCGGATGGTTATCGCCTGTGGCTGATAAATATAAATATACCTGCATCATAAAGAATTACATGGATTCCGATGTGAATGCAGCAATTGAAGTCCTGTACCGCGGCGAGCGATCCGGATACAATCTGGCAGTAGACGCACATAGCAGCGAATACTTTGCGCTCAAGGATATCGATGCCGGAATTACCGAGGTAACACTTCATCCGGATGATGATCTGGTCGTTGATAACCATGCGTACATCGTTGTCCCTGTCCGGCAGACCCGCAAAATATTATACATATCAGACTATGAAAATGTTCCATCCGCAACCGTGATGAAACTGCTGCCATTGGTTGATGCCGTATTCCGGAAGCAGGAGGAGGTAAAGAGCATCATTCGCAACTATGATTGCGTGGTTGTCGGGCTATGCAATGAAAGTTTGCAATCCTCGTTATGCGATAATCTCGCTGATTATGCAGCCGCAGGCGGCAGCGTGGTGATGATGGCACAGGATGGTTTGCTTCGTTCGGATACCGGACGTCTGCTGCCGATATCCGTGTCAGCAGAGGCGAATGAAACCGCACTCGACGAAGTGAGGGAGAGCGTGATGACACGCGATATCGATCTTTCTGATATCGCTATCGGGCATTATCTGAGAGGGGATGCGAAGCGTGGTTCTGTAACATACATCTCAGCAGAGGATAACACACCGATTCTATCCTTCTGGAGAATCGGAGGTGGAAAGGTAGTTTATTTTGGAATTTCAGACATAAGAGGCGATGATGCATGGAGCGATTTCCATACAAAACCCGAATACCCGATCTTCTGGCTGAATCTGATCGATTATCTATGCGGAGAAGGCGACATCGAGAACTGTAATATGCAGACAGGATCAACCCTGCGGTTCGATTCAAGGATCCGGATAACAGCGCCTGATGGGCGGGTGATCAGGACGAATAATCTACTGCTCGATCAAACAGGTGTATACCGGCTTCCTGACCGGTTGATTGCGGTCAACCTATATAACCCGAAGGAATCGAATCTTGTAGATTCCGGTATTGTGGTAAGCGAGAAACCAAAAATAAAGGAGACTACAATCAAAACCACCGTAAAAAAGAAGTTCGACTGGATTTTACTGATAATTGCGCTTGTATTGATATTTACCGAATTATACTATATCCGGAGCAGGGGTGAGCTGTGATGGTGGCTATCACAGATATTACAGACCTCACAGGCATACTCTTTGCAAATTCCGACTACTTATATGCAATCATCCCTATTTTTATTATTGGGATATATTATCTCAAAAAAAGCACGAAGAAAGTACTCATCCTGAGCCGGATGATCGTTCTGTCCCTGATCATCATTGCGCTTGCATCTCCATACACCCTCTCGACCCACACGATAACCGATCCGCACCCTACAATCACCATCCTCGACGATCAGTCATCGAGTATGGATATCTTCGATGCATCGGTTGCAGACAGGGTATGCGAAACCATACAGGATCGCAATCCAACAGCGCAGATCCGGGTCTTCTCTGGCAATCATTCTCCTATTGGAGATAAGATCATGCAGTACGCCAGAGGAGATGACCATATCATCCTTGTGAGTGATGGAAACAGCAATTACGGACGAGAACTTGCGGATGCGGTATCGGTTGTCGCAAGAACCAATACCACTGTATATGCGATCGAAGAGTCTCCGATCAGAAACGATATGAGCGTCGAGATCATCGGAAGCAAGAACGTTATCATCGGCAACAAAAACACCTTTGGAATCGTGGTGCAGCAGGCTGGCATGCATGCTGAATACGAACTCGTGGTCAAGGTCGATGATGAGATCGTCTATCATGACCGGATCGATCAGAATGAACCGGTTAAGGTCAGAAAGATACCGCAGACGTTTAATACACTCGGCAGCCATGTTTTATGCGCGGAGATCGTCCCTGTAGGGGATGATTATTTTTCATCAAATAATATCTTTTATAAGTCCGTGTATGTTGTTCCAAAACCAGATATCCTGCTGATTACAGACGAGGAATCAAATCTTCGGGATATTGTGTCTGATTTATACAATGCCAGCGTAAGCACAAATCTAAAGGAACTTCAGGGAATAAAGGCAGCAATCCTTGATGACAGGTACATCGAATCGTTATCATCCGATGAGACTGAAGCGCTCCGGGATTTTGTGAGCGAGGGTTACGGGCTGGTTGTTGTCGGCGGGGACAAATCTTATGACAGGGGCGGATATCTGGGCTCTGATTTCGAGCGAATACTTCCGATAAAGTCGTATCCGAGTGAGTACTACGGCAGGAACGATGTGGTGATTGTGCTTGATATCTCAGGAAGCATGAGGGATTCGGAGATCATCTCTGGTACAGGCGTCTCGTTCCTTAACTATGAAAAAGGACTGGCGAATAAGATACTTGATGATAAGGAATTCAGGGATGATTACGTAGGGGTGGTTGCGTTCGGGGGGCAGGCGTATGTGGTGTCCCCACTGGTATATTTTGGACATGATCCGACAAGAGAGTCGCTTAAGGATACCATACGAACAATCGAACCAGTAGGACAGTTGACCACGCCTCTGGAGGATGGATTAGCAATGGCAGAGGAGATGCTTGCCAATTCTGCCGGAGCAAAGGATGTAATCATCCTGTCCGATGGTCAGAAGATCGATTATGACAGTTCGCTTACAATCGCAACACGGATGAAGAATAAAGGTATCAGGATGCATTTCATTCATGTGATGAGTTCGCCGACCAGTGTGCTGACATCGTACGAAAAACTCGCCCACGCAGTGGATGCCTACTATGCTCAGACCACGTATCCAAGATCAATCGACATCGAGACCGGTCAGCCAGAAGCAGAACCCACGCCAACACCGCCTCCGGAAGAAGCAGGCATTTATGAGGTCTCAACATTCACCACGAACCATTTCATAACCAGATACCTCAATCTCTCAGCCAGTATCACAGGATACAACGATGTCACTCCAAAACTCGGTGCGAAGAGGCTTGTTGTTACGACTGAAGGAAAACCAGTCGTTTGCGCGTGGAGATACGGACTCGGAAGGGTTGTTGCATTCACGACAGACAACGGCAACGAGTGGAGTTCCTCGCTCTATACAGGCAACAACTCGCAACTGATCTCATCGATTGTCAACTGGGCGATTGGTGATCCGAGACCGGAAGAAGGGATGATCATCGAAGCAGATGACATATTTCTTGGCGAGGATTGTGATATCAATATCATCTCGGA
Organism: Methanobacteriota archaeon; assembly: GCA_034659235.1. Lineage (GTDB taxonomy): Archaea > Halobacteriota > Methanosarcinia > Methanosarcinales > Methanogasteraceae > Methanogaster_B. The sequence continues at coordinate 825 of JAYEGV010000222.1, read as the reverse complement.
TACCATGCCAAACCTGATCTTCGGAGGTTCTGCACTCGATATCTCAAGAATCAGTGAGAACACGTACAGAGCAAGCATCGATCCGGATAAACAGGGCGTTTATTATTTATCTGATTACGGGATCGCTGTGAATTATCCACTCGAATATCTGGATGTCGGGATGAATCCTGATATTGCGAAGATCATCCAGTCGTATGGCGGAAAGGTGTACGATGAGAGCGAGGTTGGAATGCTGCTCTCGGATGTGAAGCGGAGATCTGTCAGGACGGTGTATGAACCAGTGGATCATAAATTACCCTTCATCCTTGCAGCGCTGGCGCTGTTCTTAATTGAGGTGATCGTGCGGAGGGTGAGGGAGATGCGGAGGGAGTAAGCGATTGCGTGGTCTTTCTCCATGCGCCAAGCATGTTTATCGCAGCTTCCCATTCCATCCAGTCATCTTCTTCCTCTATTGTAGACTCCTGCTCCAATTTCTTAGAGAAATCGCTAAAACTCATGCCATATTTTCTTTCAAATTTTTTGATGATATTCTCATAGCGATTGAGATGGTGCTCGACCATATCCCGGATCAGATCCCTGAAAAACGTTGCAACCGAATCATACAAACCAATATCCAAGAATGGCTCTGCAAGTTTCTCCAGATCGTGAGTCATTCTGTAATCCATCATATTCACAATCTTCTTGCGCCGCGCTTATATATTTGTAACAACTCACCTTTGAGAAGTTGATCTGTTTTTAGCCTTTCCGTTGGGTGACACTTCAAGTTTTTTCAGACACGGATTAACACGGATTAACACGGATTTATTGTTAATTGGGATCAGTTTT
>JAYEGV010000221.1:0-5042 GCA_034659235.1 Methanobacteriota archaeon | reverse complement strand
GTCGTATCCCATTACATGCGAGCCGACATAACTCGGCGTGTGCATCGGGACCAGTTTCACTGGCAGATCGATCTTCCTTAAGATGCCGTCGACATCATCTCCGATTGTCTCAGAGAGGCAGGTTGTGAGCACTGCGATCAGTTCAGGATGCCTCCTTGCCGCAAGAGTGTGCACACCTTTTACGAGGTTGTCTGCTCCTCCAAAGACCGCAGCGTCTTCACCAAGCGAACTTAGTGCAACCTCGGCTGGTTCTGCGAAGTGACGGTTGAACATTCGCATCGGATAGGCTGCGCATCCCTGCGATCCATGCACCAGTGGGATTGCAGCGTGTACGCCAAGTACTGCCTGCATCGCACCGATCGGCTGGCATATTATGCCAGGATTGATCGTGACCGATCTTTTCTTTGTTTTTGCTTTATTCTGGCTCATGCTCTTCCCTCGATTAGTTTCCACGCGGGATGATTGATTGTCGTGTACATATCCCGTGCAAATTTCACGAAACCGCTGTATACTGCATAGGGTCCTCTCTCGTACGAGTGACCATTGATAAACGGCACTCCGAGTTTGTATGAGAGAAACTTCTCCTTCAAGCCCGATATGAAGAGATCTGGCTTGTATTTGATGAGCATCTCCTTAAGTTCAACAGAATTCGGATTGTCGATTACAATAGCGCCATCACCGATCCGTTCGATGATCTTCTCATAATCATCGGTGTGTCCGAACGTCGTTGCTGCTCCGATCACCTCCATTCCGAGTTCCTCCATCAGTTTGATCCAGTGCCATGCACGCGGCGCACCCTGGTAGATGAATACTCGCTTTCCCTGAAGCTTCTCTTTGTAATACTCAATCTCCGGAAGTATCTTTGCAACTTCCTCCTCTATGATCTCCTCTGCCTTCTCTTCAAGACCAAAGAAGGCTGCTACATCACGAAGGGCTTTTGATGTCTGCTCGATTCCGAATAGAGAGACCGGCATGTACGGAAGATCGTACTTCTCTTTCATCAACTCGCAGATGTACGGGGTTGACCTCTGGCAGTGCATAACATTCAGCTTCGCTCTGTGCACCATAGCAAGATCGTCGATCGATGCATTTCCAGTGAATGTGCTAATTATCCGGAGTCCCATCGCCTCAAAGAGCGGTTCGATGATCCAGAGATCACCCTGGATGTTGTAGTCCCCGATGATGTTGATGTCATACGGAGTGAGATGATCCGGCTCCTTTGTGCCAACGATCTTCTCAAAGATTGCGTCGTTTGCGATGTGGTGTCCGAGTGACTGACTGACGCCTCTGAATCCCTCGCAATTGAACGGGACCACAGGGATTCCGATCTCCTTTGATGCGTTCTTGCAGACGCTGTCTATGTTATCCCCGATGAGCCCGATCACGCATGTCGCATAGACGAATACGCCTTTTACTTCAGGAAACCGCTCGTAGGCTTCAAGAATCGCGTTGTACAGTTTCTTCTCGCCGCCAAATATGATATTCGGTTCCTGCATCGAGGTCGAGAAGCAGTACTTCCTGTGAAACTCAGGGTTATCTGAAAGATTCTGCCTGCGGCCTCCGCCCCATGTGTAGTAGGCGCAGCCGATCGGACCATGGATGAGGTGTATCACATCCTTTACCGGACCTCCGACCACACCCATAGCCCCTGCGTAGGTGCAGCCGCGTTCGGTCAGGTCACCGGGCGTTGTCTGGACATTGCAGATCGGAACGATATCCTCGCCCGACTTTTTGATGTAGGTATGCTTCTCACGCTCTGGTATCGGTATATCGCATTCAAGTAGTGTCAGTGGCATGATTTCCTCCTATCCCATAAAACCACGAGATTACACGAGATTAACACAGAAATCTTGTGAAAATCTGTGTAATCTTGTGGTTCACTAAACAAATGCCTATAATGCATCATCGCCCCGCTCTCCTGTACGGATACGGACCGCACCCTCTATCGGGCAGACGAAGATCCTTCCGTCGCCGATCATCCCGGTCCGGTTGGTACGCATGATCAGCTCAACCACTTCCGGGACAGATTCGTCATCCACCACGATGTTGAGCATCCTCTTCGGGATAAACCGGATCGCTGCCTTCTTAGAATCGGGTTTGACGTTTCCAAGCGGGTTTATGTAGAGTCCTCTCTGCTTGCCGCGACCATAAGCGAGAGTGGCGGTGAGACCGGGATATCCAGCCTCTGCCAGAGCCTCTTTGGTTCGCTGTATCTTATTCATCCGGATGATGGCGATCACTTCTCTCATATTCCCCTCTCGCCGGTACGGATCGTGTATGTCTCATCGATCGGGCTTACAAAGATCTTGCCATCGCCGAAACTTCCTGTCCGTGCACCATCCTCGATGATCTTGACGATCTCATCGATATCCTCATCGCTCGCCGCTATCAGAAGCATCACTTTTGCCAGTTCATCGTATACTGTCGGTCCGATCCGTATCCCTTTCTGCTTGCCCCTGCCAAAGACATCGATTCTTGTGAATGCACTGAACCCCTCATTATCGAGGAGATCCACCACCTCATCCACCTTTTCGGGTCGGATGATTGCTCTTATCATCTGCATGAGATCACCTGATCAGACGACTCCGAATTCGGTCATCATGTCTTCGAGTTCATCCATCGTGATCGGCTCAGGGACCACGAACATGTCGTTCTCGAGGATGTTCCTGGCGAGTGCGCGGTACTCATCTGCCTGATTGCAGGTTGGATCGTACTCGATTACGGTCTTCTTCTTGATCTCTGCCTGCTGGACGATGTTGTCCCTTGGTACAAAGTACACGAGCTTGCTTCCGATGCGCTCTGAGAACGCTTCCACCAGTGCCAGTTCATTCTCGACATTGCGGCTGTTGCAGATGATGCCGCCGAGTCTGATCTCGCCTTCCTCTGCGAACCTGACGATTCCCTTGCAGATGTTGTTTGCGGCATAGAGTGCCATCATCTCTCCGGACGCCACGATGTAGATCTCCTTTGCATAGCCCTCGCGCATCGGCATGGCAAAGCCGCCGCAGACAACGTCACCAAGAACGTCGTAGAAGACAAAATCAGGGTCTTCATCATACGCTCCCAGTGCCTCAAGCAGTTTTATCGCGGTGATAACACCTCTTCCAGCGCAGCCAACACCTGGTTCAGGTCCACCTGCTTCGACGCATCGGATCCCACCGAATCCGGTGTGCAGGATCTCATCGAGTTCCACATTCTCTGCACCCACTTCTCGGAGGGTGTCAAGAACGGTTGGCTGTCTTTTTCCGCCCATCAGCATCCGTGTCGAGTCTGCTTTCGGGTCGCACCCGATCTGCATGATACTGTAGCCCATATCGGCAAGCGTTGCAGTCAGATTCTGGGTGGTTGTGGATTTCCCGATACCACCCTTTCCATACATTGCTATCTGTCTCATGATACCTCCCGGTAATTCATTCTGTTTTATGGTTTGTTTTGTGGAATAACCACAAGATTACACAGATTTTCACAAGATTTCTGTGTTAATCTCGTGTAATCTCATGGTTTCCGAAAGGAAGATGAGGAGGCTATAAAGCCTCGTCATCCTCTTCCCCTGTACGGATCCGTATCGTGCGCTCAACCGGCACCACGAAGATCTTGCCATCCCCGATATTTCCGGTTGCAGCCGTATTCCGGATCAACTCCACCACGCGATCCACATCCCGCTCTGCGACCACGACCTCGATCTTGGTCTTTGGGAGGAGGTCAACGCAGTACTCACGTCCACGCCATTGCTGGACGAGTCCCTTCTGCTGCCCGCGCCCTCTGACATCGACCACGGTCATGCTCACGAATCCGGCGTCAGCCAGCGCGGTTTTCACCTCTTCCATCTTCATCGGTCGTATGATCGCCTCGATCTTTCTCATCTCTGCCATCTTACTCGCCTCCTTGCGTTGCAACTCCTGGCTCTGTTGTAACAAAGTCCGGATATGCATTCACACCATGTTCTCCGATGTCCAGACCCCGGAGTTCCTCCTCTGGTGACACACGGATTCCGATCGTGTACTTGAGTACTCCAAAGAGCACCAGTCCAAGTCCGAATGCCCATGCGAAGTTCACGGCAGCGCTGATCACCTGCGTTACAAAGAACGAGGCATCTCCGTACAGCAGCCCGGTGACAAGCGGTCCATCGGTTGTGTAGTTGCCGTATGTTCCGTCTGCAAATAACCCAAGAGCGATCAGCCCCCAGGTTCCATTGAATCCATGCACGGACACGGCACCAACCGGGTCATCGATATGAAGCACCCAGTCGAGGAACCAGACGCCTACGACCACGATGACACCTGCAATCAGTCCGATGATGACCGCTGCTGTTGGGTTCACCCATGCGCATGGCGCTGTTATCGCAACCAGTCCGGCAACGACACCGTTACCGGTCATGCCCACATCTGGCTTTCCATACTTCCACCATGTGATCATCATCGCCATACATGCAGCAGCAGCCGCTGCCAGCGCGGTGTTGACCGCAACGACAGATATCCTGAGTTCTGTGGCGGCAAGGGTACTGCCCGGATTGAAGCCGAACCACCCGAACCATAGTATGAAGACTCCCAGTATCGCAAGCGTCATGCTGTGACCCGGAATCGGATTCGGTTTGCCGTCCTTTCCGTATTTACCGATTCTCGGACCGAGCATCAGCGCACCTGCAAGTCCGACATATCCGCCGATCGCATGGACAACACCGGAGCCTGCGAAGTCAAGGGCACCCATCTCACTCAACCAGCCGCCGCCCCATAGCCAGTGCCCGTATATCGGGTAGATGATGGCGCTGACGATGACGCTGTATATGAGATATGTCCTGAACTTGATCCGCTCCGCCACTGCTCCTGACACGATCGTTGCAGCGGTTGCGCAGAAGACCATCTGGAATATCCAGAGTTCTGCGGTGGACACGTCATAAGCGTCTCCTGATAGGAAGAATTTGCTCATTCCGATGATACCAGCTGAGGATACACCGAACATGAATCCGAATCCAACTGCCCAGTATGCAAGCGAGCCTGCACAAAAGTCCATCAGGTTCTTCATCATGATGTTTGTCGCATTCT
>JAYEGV010000220.1:0-5056 GCA_034659235.1 Methanobacteriota archaeon | reverse complement strand
GCTCTCGTGAACGAACTCTCCCTGATATTCGGGAAGATGGGGCTTTCCACAACAGATGTGCTTGAAGCGGCTGGCACGAAATGGAACTTCCACCGCTATTCTCCCGGACTGGTCGGCGGGCACTGCACGACGGCTGCGCCGTCAGTAATGTGTAATGGGTGATGGGTGACATGTCACAGATTACAGATCACATATTACCGCCCGAAGGGCGTTACCATCCGCAGGTGATCCTTGCAGGGCGGGCGATCAATGATTCGATGCCTGCGCATGTTGCCGGGATGATGATCAGGGGCTTGAACGAGGCAGGGAATGCGATCAAGGCGATTTTTTCACAAAAAATCGAGTAAAAACTGCCCTCCGGGCGGGGTTACAATTCTTGGCAGGGAGGAGATTGAGGGGTTTGGGGTGAGGGCTCTGGATGACATGTTACAGATTACAGATTACTGCCCGAAGGGCGTGGATGGTGTGATCGTGGCTGTGGTGCATGATGAGTTTCGGGGGATGGGGCTTTCTGGCGTCAGCGGGGTTTTGGGGGAGGGGGCGGTGGTGGTCGATGTGGGGGGATGATTGGTGGGGGGATGCGAAGAAGCAGAGACTTTATTATGAAACATTGTAGAGGTAAAATGATATGAAGGGACCAATACTATCAGATGGATACGGGATAAGAGTACATCCAATAGTGCATTCTAAACAGAAGCAGTTGATTCCTGTCGTAAACAAGCCAAACTTATTTTATGCCACTGAGGAGATGATCGAAGCGACAAGGTGGATTACTGAAGGTAACGTAAAGACGGGGGCATTGAACAATGCTTGAAATAAAAAAGGATTATGTGGTGACTGATGATAACAGGAAGAGAGCAGTTTTGATAGACATAGAAACATTTGAAAAAGTGGAGGAAATCCTCGAAAGCTTTGGTCTCGGCAGGTACATGGAGGAAGTTGAGGGTGAGGAGATTTTATCTTCAGACAGCGCAAGAAGGTACTATAACGCCTTGAAAAAGGATTGACATGATAACCTGCTTTTATAAAAAGACGTTCTTAAAGGATTTAGCAAATCTACCGTCGGTTTATCGGGAACGGATCGAGAAATTGGTCTTTGAGGAGATTCCTGAATTCGACAATATCTTTGGCACGTTGGATATTAAAAAGATGCGAGGATACAGGGATTATTATCGGATAAGGGTAGGTAAGTATAGAATAGGATGCAAGGTAAAATTGGAGAACAGAATCATTTTTTATAGGGTGAAAAGTAGAGATGATATTTACAAAGTTTTTCCATGAGGGGGATCGATTCTTGGATGAGATGATACAGCAAAATATCGGCGCAGGCGGGCACTGCATCCCTGTGGATATGACGGCTGCGCATGACGAGTTCGGGGATGGGGCTTTGTGGATGTGCACGGGTTTCTGGATGAGGGGGTGGTGGTGGCGTGAACATATTCATATCATTGAAACACCTATGAAAAAGGGTGAACGAGAAATGAAAGGATTAGTCCTATCATGCGGATATGGAACAAGATTGCATCCGATCACATACTTCCAGCAGAAGCAATTGATTCCCGTTGCAAACAAGCCAATCCTATTTTATGCCATTGAAGACGTGATTGAAGCGGGTGCAAAGTAGATCGGGATTATAGTATGACCAAACAAAGAGCAGGTTATAGAGACTGTGGAGTTAGAAAACCGGGGTGCAGAGATAGATTTTATTTATCAAGGCGAGCCAAAAGGGTTAGCCATACAATCCGCACCGCCGAAGAATTTTTGGATGGTCGATTTGTCATGTATTTAGGCGATAACATTTTGAGAAGCGTGGGTGAATGAATGGCGCAAATACAGATACAAAAACTTGCTAAAGAAGAAGTAGAAAAAAAGGGAGAAGAAGGTTTAGAAGGCTATACGGAAATATTACAGGACATTAAATCTCTTCTCGAAAAAGCTAAATACAGGGCATATAAAGCAGTAGATAATCTAAGGGTTCAAACCTATTGGCAGATCGGTGAGAGAATTGTCAGAGGAGAGTTGCAGCACCGAGAAAGAGCAGATTACGGTGAGCAGGCTATCGGAAATTTATCTAGTGATCTTGACATCCAGAGGAGAGATCTTTATAGGTGGTACAATTTTACAGGGCATACCCAATTGTGACATCACTGATGTCACAATTAAGTTGGACTCACTACACTGTTTTAATTACAATTACAGACAACGAGAAACGCAGATTTTACGAAACACAATCAATCCAAAATGCATGGAGCGTTAGAGAACTCAGAAGACAAGTCATGAGCAACTTGTATGAGCGAATGGAGATGAAAGGTGAGGTGGTAATAACCCCCATCGCAAGGATAATTGAACCAGAACAAGTTTTTAAAGATACCTACAACTTCGATTTTTTAAGACTGCCAGAGAAATACAGTGAAGAAGATTTGAAAACGGCTTTAATCAATAAATTAGAGAAGTTCCTGCAAGAACTCGGCAGTGATTTCTTTATCGGCAGAAGAGAAGTTCCTGTATTGATAGGTGGGAACTGGGATAAAGTTGATCTGGAATTATTTCACGCAGGTTTGCTTTGTTATATTCTGGTTGAGATAAAAACGGAACAGTTCAAACACGCTTATGTAAGCCAGATGTATTCCTATCTAAACTGGTATAAGGAACATAAATGGCAAGAAGGTCAGAGGCAGCCGATTGGTTTGATTGTATGCAGGACAAAGGACGAAGAGACTGTTCATTATGCTTTGGGTGATCTGAAGAAGGAGATCTTTGTGGCGGAATATGAGGTAAAATTACCGAGCGAAGAAGCGATAAAAAGGAGAATAATGGGGTTGGAAGAATGAAGAATACTCCACGCTCTTTGCGTCTCTGCGGTGAGGATCTACTTGTGATGAATACCGCCCTACAAACGCTAATAAACGAGTACGATTAAAGATACTATCGATACCAAAGGGGGTTCCCAAATAACTCACAGACTAAAAGACAAAACCGTCTGCATCGCCGGCTTGGGCTATGTCGGACTGCCGCTTGCACTCGCGTTCTCCGGACACCTGAAGACGATCGGCTTCGACGTGGACGCTGGCAAGATCCGGGAACTCTTCCAGGCGAATGATAACCCAAACATCTCCTTCACAGACAACCCGGAAGAGATTGGAAGCGCAGACTTCATCATAATCGCAGTCCCAACCCCTGTCACCAAATCGAATGACCCGGATCTCTCCTACATCGAATCAGCCGCCAGAACCACGACGGCTGCGCCGTCAGTAATGTGTAACGGGTGATGGGTGACATGTCACAGATTACAGATCACACATTACCGCCCGCAGGGCATGAGGCTGCCGGCACCAAATGGAACTTCCACCGGTACTCTCCCGGACTGGTCGGCGGGCACTGCATCCCTGTGGATCCTTATTATCTGGTACACAGGGCTCGGGGAGCTCGGGTATCATCCGCAGGTGATCCACGATTTTTTCACAAAAAATCGAGTAAAAACTGCCCTCCGGGGGGGGTTGCAGTTTTTGAATGCGAAGATGGATGGTGTGATTGTGGCGGTGGTGCATGATGAGTTTCGGGGGATGGGGCTTTCGGGTGTGCGGGGGTTGTGGGTGAGGGGGTGGTGGCAAGTGGATAAGAGATGGGTAGTTGCAAAAGATTATTTAAAGCATAGAATCATAAGAACGATTATGATTCTTATATTGCCAAGAAAAGATTATACTTTTCCGTATCGGGGGTGATTGCATGTTGAAAATTATAGAAACAAAGCTCCAAGAAAGTACTGCCGGGGTTATTGATGAGCTTGCAAAGAAATCTCACATCGACACATCGACGCTACTTGCCCGGCTTATTGAACGTGGGCTGCGAATGGAACTTCTGAACCGATCCACTCAACTCTACGCCGACGGGAAGGTTTCGGTGTGGAAGGCCGCTCAGCTGGCTGGTGTTAGCTTATATGAAATGATAGATGAAATAAAAAAGCGGGGAGTACCCATTCAGTACGGAGTGGAAGATTTTGAAGCAGACATTAAAACACTTAAGAAACTTAAAGGTAGTATCTAATGCGTCTCCTTTAATTTATCTATCCAAAATCGGTAAACTGGAGATCTTGCACGATATGTTTGACACGATATATGTCCCCGGTTCTGTGGCGAAGGAGATACTTCGCGGGAAGGATCTTCCGTACGGATTTGCAAGTGCTATGGAAGTAGAAGACGCTATTGATACCGGATGGGTAAAAGTTGAAGAACTGGAAACAGATGAGCACGATGCAGCAGAGAAATATTCTCGTGATCCAGGCATTCATCCGGGTGAAGCTGATGTGCTTGCCATAGGGCACCGCTTTGACATATTGTTGCTGGACGATCTGGGGGCACGCACGTTTGCAAAAGCACTTGGATTCGATATAGTGGGTACAATTGGGTTAATTCTGCAAGCTTATGATGTTGGATCGATGTCTTTTGCCGAGTTTGAAGAATGTTTGGACGATCTGGAATATCATGACTTTTGGTTGCGCCCTCACCTAAAACGGAGAATTATGGCAGAAGCTGAATCCATCAAAATGACGCGAGAACATGATAATTGAGGAACACGCAGAACCGAGAGAAGGAGATATTAAGCACTCACTTGCTGATATATCAAGGGCTGAATCCATCGGATATACGCCTTCATACACTCTAAAGGATGGATTGAAAGACATTATCAAGGGGGTTCTCAAGTGGATCACAGGCTAAAAGACAAAACCGTATGCATCGCGGGCTTGGGCTATGTCGGACTGCCGCTTGCACTCGCATTCTCAGGACACCTGCCGACGATCGGCTTCGACGTGGACGCTGGCAAGATCAGGGAGCTCTTCCAGGCGAATGATAACCCAAACATCGCATTCACAGATGATCCGGAAGAGATCGGAAACGCAGACTTCATCATAATCGCAGTCCCAACCCCTGTCACAAAGTCGAAAGACCCGGACCTCTCCTGCATCGAATCCGCAGCCAGGACCATCGGCACGCACCTGAAACCCGGCGCAACCGTGGTACTCGAATCCACAGTCTACCCGGGCGTGACAGAAGAGGTC
>JAYEGV010000219.1:0-5080 GCA_034659235.1 Methanobacteriota archaeon | reverse complement strand
CCGATGTTGATGCACAAACGGCAGCCCCTGTGCAGAATTCTGTGACATTCATTCCAGACCAGATTGAGATTGTTGATATACTCCTGGTAGGTGTCATTGAAACCTATCTGATCTCCATTTCCATAATCCTTCAGCTGCCAGTAAGGTGGAGAGGTGATAATAAGATGAACGGATTCGTCCGGAACTTCTTTCATCTGTCTTGAGTCACCGATGATGATTTTATGCGTTGTCATTTTCATCTCCTGCGCATAGCCTCCGGAATGCACTCGATGACATCGGTTGCAAGGAGTCCGTATCCGGATTTCAGAAACGCAAGATCGCCTGCAGTTCCTATGATGAACGCGCCTGCTGAAGCGGAAGCGAGCGCATCATTCGTTGCAAATAGCGCACCAACCACACCTGCAAGCACATCACCAGTGCCTCCGACCGTCATCCCCGCATTTCCTGTGCGGTTGATCCTTATCTGTTTTCCGTCTGATATGATGTCGATATTCCCTTTGAGCAGGGTAACAACATGGTTTCTTGCAGAAAAATCCAGAACCAGTTCAGAGCGTTCATCAATATCTGATGGTACCTTCCCACCAAGCTTCTGAAATTCACCGGCATGAGGTGTTATGATCGGTATTACTGTCTGCTGCATCGGCATTCGCAGCGCATGGAGTGCATCGGCATCGATCACAAACTGTGCGATAGGATTGGACATGATGACCTCGGAAACTGTTTTTATCGTCTCGCTCTCACGTCCAAGCCCCATACCGATCACCACGACATCGTGTCTCCGGATCAGTGTATTGATCGTATCGATATCATCATCCATCAGATATCTACCTGATAATGGATGCACGATCAGGTTTGGTGAAAAACCTGCGATCACTTCCGCAACGCTCCGCGGCGCCGCAACTGTCACCCAGTCAGTACCTGTTCGCAGTGCAGCAAGCGCAGTAAGCGCAGGCGCACCTGTGAACGCACCGCCACCGATCACAAGCACTCTGCCGTTATCTCCTTTGTGCGATGTTGCAGATCGGGCTGGCGGAAGATCTCCTGTACCAACGAACCGTTCAACCAGTGCAGGGATGCCTATATTAGCGACTTCGATCTCGCCTGTGATCTCCGGATGCTCGGGGAGTCCTTGCTTCATCCGGTGGAATGTGATTGTCAGGTCTGCACGCACTGACTGTTCAGGGTGATCCGGACTGAATCCGGACGGAACATCTACCGATACGACAAACGCGGAAGAGGCATTGACGAGATCGATTGCACTGGATATCGGTTCACGAATGCTTCCTCGCACACCTGTGCCGAGCATGGCATCGATGATGATATCCGCTTCCAACCCATGTAGTTCGGACGAGTCCCTGATCTCATGGATGTCCGCACCAAGATTTTGCAGTATCTGCCAGTTCTGACGCGCTTCATCGGTTGCGATGTCGCGGGGACGCCCAAGCATCAATATCTCAGGATTATAATCAAGCAGATGTCGCGCTGCAACAAACCCATCGCCGCCGTTATTACCTGTGCCTGCGAGAACGGTGATTGCTCCATGATCAAAACGGGTGCGAACCGCACGTGCAACGGATGCGCCAGCATTCTCCATCAGTTGAAGCGGAATCAAACCGATATCCTTGCAATTAATATCAATCCTGCGTATCCCGGATGCGGCAATCTCGGTTTTCATCTGTCGGTATCTCTCTTCACGGTAATCGGCAGCACCCCCATCTCCAGTTCCCGCATTGCTATGTCAATCGGATCTCCTATATCAGGTCTGATCAGTACCGGTGCGCCCAGTGAAATCTGGAGCGCGCGTGCACCGATGATGCGAGCACGTTCGTATCGTGTATATCGTTCCAATGTGGTTACAGCCTCCTGTTTCGTGTATATGGTTTGTTGGGGATAAATACCTTCGCATTTGATCGGATGATCATTTTTATGTAACGCTGAAGACGTTGGTGCTTTGTGTTAGCATAGAAGATGGTGAAATAGAGTACCTGCGTTTGTGGCGCGGACAATGATCCACGAACCGCGGGGCGCCGGAAAGCATCATAATATCGTGTGTAATAATTCAGAATAACCATGATCGATGCTGTATGCTGTATATCGACCATCCGTATCTGCTCTGACGATCCCCTGTTCCTTCAGATGTCTGATATGCCAGCTGATCGTGGGCGCAGAAACTCCAATCTTTTCTGCAAGTTTTTCGTGGGTTATCTGCTCACTGTTGAGGATTTCTGATATGATTCTTTTAGATTTGTCGTTTTTCAGCGCGGCAAGTGCCACTTTCTCTTTTTCACCGTATGTGCTCTCGTTCAAGAAATAATGGATCCTTCCGCGTGTTTTGTAGGGTATTATCCTGTTCTGTTTCTTCAGCACCATCAGATGATGGCTCAGCGTTCCTCTGTTCATCCCGAGATTCCGGGATATCTCCACTGTTGTGGTGCCCGGGTTATCTAAAATATATTCAGAGATGCTTTGCCTGTTCTGATTTTCAAGAAATCTTTTAATGCGGCTTAATACTGCTGGAAATATCTTGAGTGAGCCCAAAAATGCCATCAACAGCCCGGAGACGTAGTAGACCTGTATCCGTAAAGGAAGATCCCAGAAAGTGATTGTAGCATCTGCTCCTGTCGAATCAACGCCCACCCCATCTTCCACTGGGGGTCCTATGACATAGCCGCCATCGTCTGATAAAGCGGTGGTGCTGAAAATAAGAAGAATAGAGAGGGAGAGGAGGACTATATATCTTTTCATAGATTGATGTATGAGCATCAGATATAATAGTCTTCCGTTCTCGCTGGCTGTCAAATTTCCAGATATTCGAAACCCGAAAGCTTTTTATACGTTGATGTTACCTATATCTAACATGAAGTTAGAAATAAATAACTTCATGTGGTTATGCACAAACGCGGGCCACAGCACAGGAGGATAAAACAGATGAAGAAACAGATAGCAGCAGTTCTGATGGTTCTTGCAGCCGTCCTGCTCACAGGATGCGTTGATCAGATGTCTGAGATGTCAGCAGACCAGATCGCTGCCAGGATGGAGGCGAAGCAGGAGAGCATAAAGGACTTTTCAGCCATGATGGTCATGACATCGTTTGCCGGGGAAACCGAAACCACGCATGCAAAGATCATGACCAAAATGCCGGACAAAACCCGCTCTGAATTCATCGAGCCAGCCGAATTTGCAGGCACATCAGCGGTCAGGAATGGCAGCACGATGTGGATGTATGACCCTGCAAAGAATCAGGTAACGAAGATGACACTTCCGGAGGATGAGCCCTTTGAGATGGATTATACCGAACTCGTCAAGGATCTTATGGATGAGAACGACATATCATACAAGGGTACCGAGAATGTCGGCGGACGGAGCACTTATGTGATTGAGGCAACGCCCAAAGATGAATCTAAGCGTAAATTCATCTCCAAGACGCGCGTATGGGTCGATCGTGAAAACTGGATGCTACTCGGGACAGAGATGTACGATGCGGACGGCAATCCAATGGTGAAGGTCGAATATAGGGATATAACGTTTAACACCGGCATCCAGGACAGCGAGTTCATATTCGAGGTTCCGGAAGGCGCCGAGGTTGTGGAGACGTCGCTTGAAGATAGGATGCCCAAGGAGATGACGCTTGAAGAAGCGAGAGCCAATCTCACATTCGATCTGAGAACCCCGTCATATCTGCCGGAAGGATATGAATTCGACCATGCGATGATGTTTGGCGAAGAGCGTAACAGAGTGTATCTGACATACATGAACGGGTCAGAGCGGTTGCACATCGCAGAGCGGATCAGTGACGATACGGAACAGTCCAGACCGAGAATGGGCGAACCCGAGATTGTGAGCATCAACGGTACCGACGGAGAGTTTACGTCGATGTTCGGCATAAACACGCTCGGGTGGAGCGCAGATGGCATCGATTACTCGCTGTCAGGTGCGATTGAGAAGGACGATCTGGTGAACGTAGCGGAGTCGATCTGACTCCGTATTTTTTTATTTTGTGCGAGAATGGGTGATGTGGGATGAAAATTAGAAACCACAAGGAGGCATTTGTTATAGGGGGCTTACTGGCAGGAACAGTGATGGTTTTGGGGGGCATAATCAATTGTCTTCATAGTTATGATTTTAAGCACTGTTCTCTTATCTGGGTCGGACTGATCATGCTTGGTTCAGCATTGTACGACATGCGAAGACCGGAAACAGAAGTTATGCCAGACGAAAGGACTGAGAGAAATTCTCAGAGGGCGGGATATGCCGCATTCTGGATAATTTTAGTGTCCGCTGGGCTGATCTTACTGGCAGATGGAAGAGGGTTATGCAATCTTGAAATTAGAGGTGCGCTCTCGGCAACTATTCTTATCGGCATGTTTTCGTTTGTTATACTTGGATGGTATTACAACAGGATGACTAGTGAATAAAATGAAAATAAGAACCGATAAAAAGATTGTACTCACTTCAGGAATTGGTCTGGGGTCGGTTCTGTTGGGTGTGGTTATGCTGGTATTTCAAACACAATCCAAAGCCCTATTTTTCATAGGATTTGGTTTAACGTTTGCCGGACTGTTTATGTTTGTCATGGCGTTATACGCCGCGACAAAACCAAAAACAGAACTTATAGTAGATGAAAGGGTTACGAGAATCAATGAAAAAGCAGGTTATACTGCAGGCTGGCTGGTTTTGTTAGCTGTAATGATTCTGTTTTGGGCAGATAAAATCTGGTCATTAAACCTCGAACTTGAGGATATGTACTGGACAACCCTGCTCGTCGGAATATATTCCTGGCTTATACTCAGATGGTACTACAACAGGAGAGGTGATGTAGCATGAAAATAAGAAAAGATAGAGATATCTTGCATTTCTCAGGCATTGCCGTTCTATTGGTCCTCGCCGGCATCCTCATGATGAGTTTTCTTTCCGGTCCCACCTATTTTGGGATTGGTTCGGTCCTGATTATCATGGGGGTTATTGTGATCATCATAGCCGTCATCGCAGCAGCAACACCTAAAGAAGATCTGATACAGGACGAAAGGTCTGTGAGAGTCAACGAAAAGGCAGGTTATCATGCATTCTGGATTCTGCTTGT
>JAYEGV010000218.1:0-5087 GCA_034659235.1 Methanobacteriota archaeon | reverse complement strand
CGCACATAATACATATAACACACATAACACAGAGAACTGCACCGGCTGCACGATCGACTGCTACTGCAAGAGATGATAACGATGTACACAACGATACGAGAGAAATTCGAGAAGATTGTGGAAGAACATGATCTATTGGGCGAGGTTGTGACCGTAAGGGCAAAACCCCTGACACCGGAAGAGGCGATAGGAAACCCTGAGGGCGATGACTTCCCGATACTGAAGGGGCATGAGCGGATGATGCAGGCGGAGTTTGCGGGCAGCTTCGGGCAGGCATTCACAGACATGTACGGCGATTTTGAGGGGACGCTTCAGGATGTCCTCGCTATGGAACTAAACAACAACTACAGAAGGGCGATCTTTGTTGCAACACTGAACGCGGTGATGCGGAGTCTCGGGATGATCGAGGGAAGCGTTCACTGCAAGGACAGCGGTCCTGAGGAATGTGGTCTGGATCTCCTTGAGTTTCTCGAGGGGCACAGGGGGTCAAGGATCGCACTGGTTGGATTTCAACCGGTGCATGCACGGCGCTGTTCCAAACGGCATGATCTCAAGATACTGGATATGGACCCGGAGAATATCGGAAAGGAGAAATTCGGTGTTGTGGTGCTGGATGGCGGCAAGGATGCGGAAGAGGTGCTGGACTGGTGCGATCTGGCGCTTGTTACGGGAACGACGGTTGTTAACGGGACCCTTGAGCCGATACTTGAGATGGCTGGGGCGAAGGCGGTCTTTTATGGGATCAGTATCGCGGGGGTTGCGCAGATGCTTGGTCTCGAGCGGTTCTGTCCGCGGTCGACGTGAGGGGGGTGGTTTTTTGTGGTGAGTCTTATCCTGTTTCCATGGCTCGGTGGGTTATGTGGGCGAGGTTGTGGAAAGACATACCATCGATTGTTGCACCAGTTATATCGTGGTGCTGTCTGTGATTGCGATGCTGAAGAAACTTACAGAGCCGGTCTGGGTAGATATAGGAGAGGTGGATGAAAAGTCTAAAAACCACTGGACTTTTATATAGTGGCGTTATGTAATAAATAAGCAGGTGAAACAATGGGTGATTTTACACATACAAAACTGTGGCAGATTACACTTGCACCTCAAGGTCATAATGACTCAGAGGATAGTACCCGCGAAAGGCTACGTACTACTTATTTGAGATTTAGAGATCGAGCAGAATCGTTAGCAGGGGAGATTGCTCGCGACCTTCCGGACTACACGGTTCATGATATCACTCACATTGACGCATTGTGGGAATTGGCTGACCGGATTACAGGGCAGGACTTTCCTCTAACACCTACTGAAGCCTTTGTTTTAGGTGGGGCTTTTCTCATTCACGATCTTGGTATGGGATTAGCCGCTTATCCGAATGGAATTGAGGACTTAAAGAGAGAGCCTCTCTGGAATGATGTTGTTACATCATTGCTAAAAGAAAAATTGGGTCGTTTACCATCAAAAGACGAGTTAATTTATCCGGATATTGAAATACAAAAACAAGCCACTGATCAAGTATTACGGAATCTCCATGCAAAACATGCTGAGCGCTTGGCTCTTACAGAGTGGCGTGACCGAGAAGTAGATACACAATATCGTCTCATAGAAGATCCTGAATTCCGGAAACTGTATGGTCCAATCATCGGTAAAATCGCACATAGTCATTGGTGGTCAGTGGACAAACTACACCAGGAATTCCAAACTAAACTTGGTGCACCTGCAGGATTTCCAAGTGAATGGGTAGTAGATCCGCTTAAACTTGCATGTATTTTGCGTGTGGCTGATGCCAGTCACCTTGATGCTCTACGAGCTCCGGGCTTCCTACGCGCACTCCGTAAGCCCACAGGAGATTCTAAGAAGCATTGGATTTTCCAAGAAAAATTGAATCAGCCAATGCTTGAAGCAGATCGCCTTGTATACACATCAGGAAGCCCATTTCCAATTGGGGAGGCGTCTTCATGGTGGCTTTGTTTCGATGCTTTGCGTTCAGCAGATCAGGAACTGCGAGAGGTCGATGCACTTTTAGCAGATGCCGATCGCCCCAGACTCGCAGCCCGCGGAGTAGCTGGTGTTGAAGAACCGGAACGATTGATAAGATTCATAGCTACAAAGGATTGGTTACCTATCGATACACGAATTAAGGTCAGTAATATCGCATCGCTGATTCGTAACCTCGGTGGAGAACAACTTTACGGCAATGATAAGACCGTTCCTCTCAGAGAACTTATACAAAATGCGTTAGATGCGGTTCGTGCGAGACGCTTGATAGAAGGGCGTCCCACAGATTGGGGAGAAGTGATCGTTCGCCAGGGTAGAGATTCTGATGAATACTGGATCGAGGTAGAGGACAATGGCGTAGGAATGTCTGCTGATGTCTTGAAGGGACCATTTCTCGATTTCGGAATATCATTTTGGGATTCCGAACTGATGTATGAGGAGTTTCCAGGCTTATCGGCTAAAGGCTTTCAGTCTACCGGTAAGTATGGAATTGGGTTTTTTTCAGTATTTATGTGGGGTGGAGAACGTGTTCGTGTTATCACACGCCGATACGACGCTGCCCAACGAGACACAAGTGTGTTAGAATTTAGCAGGGGACTTGATTCTCGACCACTCCTACGAAAGGCTCGAGATGATAAAATTCTTCGTGATGGAGGAACCTGTGTTCGAGTCTGGTTGAAAGAATTACCAGATGCCCCTTATGCAGTTCATAACGGCCCATGTGAACTTCAAGATGTATGTGCTTGGCTCTGCCCAAGTATAGATGTAGACCTTTATGTTGAGATTGAAGGCGAAGAAAGAAAAAAAGTGATTTCTGCTTCAGATTGGATTACTATGGATGGGCAGGACTTATTTAAAAGGACGGAGATTTTAGTTCCTGATAATGAGCGTTTGGTATATGCAGAAGCTTTGAGCAACAACCTAAGGATTTTAAAAAATTCTACAGAAGAATCGGTCGGACGTGCGTGTATTTCTACCAAGCATTATCATGATGCGGTTAGTGGTGTTGTTACGATCGGTGGTCTTCGTGCATGCAGTCTTTCGGGAATGGCGGGTATTTTGGTCGGCACGCCCACGACGGCTGCACGAAACACGGCTAAACCAGTTGTAAAATGTGATGAACTGAGCAGTTGGGCATCGGAACAGGCGGACTTGGTCCAAAGTATTTTTGATGAACCGGAAGAGTTAGTAAATTGTGCTGAAGTCATAAGGGCTTGTTTTGGAAAACCTGGTAATCTTCCAATAGCTTTCAGTGCTAATGGATGGAAAAACACTCAAGATATATCCAATTGGCACAATCCGCCTAATGAAATTTTGCTTGTCCAAGATGCTGCTTTTATTATTTTGAATCGTAATCATGATACATTTGTGTTGTATGACCGTGTACTTGCAGTATCAATGGGCAAACCAGGCATCCTACAAATACCTTATGAATTTAGGATGGTTTCGTATCCAGGTTGGCCCGATAGATCACAATACCAGAGAACACATCATTGGTGGAGTTTTCATTGCCAAACACTTGCAGGTGCTGTTGTTGAAGCTCTATCAAATGCTTGGTCCGTACCTTTGGAAGAGGTTTTGCGTGTATCCGATTTCGGTACCGACGAAAGGAGCTTTAAGCGAGAAATTGGATCAGGTGATGGGCAGCCAGTTATTAAACGTGTTGACATAATCCGAAATCCTAATTGGATCCAATCGAAACTTCCATAAGATTCCTTTATCCCACACAAATTTAGATGACTGTCAGACACATCAGGGGTCTCGAACACGCATGTTAAACGACCATAACCTCTCGAAAGACATGAAACTTGAAATAAAAACCGTCATCATTAAAAACTTCACCAAGGATAAATAAAATGGACTCAGAAGACGCACTGGTCGTATTTCAGGGAAAACAGATCAGAAGAACGTGGCATGACAATCAGTGGTACTTCTCGGTGGTTGACGTAATCTCCGTTCTGACCGACAGTCCGACGCCCAGACAGTACCGGGGCAAGGTCAAAGACCGGGCATTCAAGGAAAAAGCAAAGGAGGCGGCAGTTTCATGACCCCTGACCCCCCAGCCCAACCCGAACCCGCCGAAATTCTCCTCTACCAGACGGAAGACGGGCAGAGTCGCCTGGAAGTGAGTTTTAGCGGCGAGACCTGCTGGCTCTCGCTTAAGCAGATGGCGGAGCTATTTCAGAGGGATAAATCGGTGATCTCACGTCACATCAAGAACGTCTTTGAAGAAGGCGAACTGGTTCCCGATTTAGTGGTTGCAAATTTTGCAACAACTGCGGCGGACGGCAAAACTTACCGGGTCGATTACTACAACCTTGATGTCATCATCTCTGTTGGCTACCGTGTAAAATCCCATCGTGGCACGCAGTTTCGCATCTGGGCAACCCAGCGGCTGCGCGAGTTCATAATCAAGGGTTTTGCCCTCGACGACGAACGCCTGAAACGAAACGGCGGCGGCAACTACTTCGAAGAGCTGCTGGCACGCATCCGGGACATACGCTCATCGGAAAAAGTCTTCTGGCGCAAGGTACTGGACATCTACGCCACCAGTATTGACTATGACCCCAAAGCCGAGGCATCCCAGCGCTTTTTCGCCACGGTACAGAATAAAATACACTGGGCTGCACACGGCAAGACTGCAGCAGAGATCGTATACCAACGCGCAGACTCGACCAGAGAAAACATGGGTCTCACCAACTGGACAGGCAACACGATCAGCAAAAGCGAAGCAGGCATCGCCAAGAACTACCTGAACTCCGAAGAGCTCGACATACTCAACCGAATTGTAACGGCATATCTGGAATTTGCTGAAATCCAGGCTCTGGAACGTAAGCCCATGTATATGAGTAACTGGATCGCCAAACTTGATAATTTCCTGAAATTGAGTGGTCGTGAGCTACTTACCCATGCTGGAAAGATCTCACACGAGCAGGCACTCACCAGAGCACAGCTCGAATACGAGAAGTACCGTACCATGCAGATCAACCAGCCCTCGGCGGTGGAAACGGATTTTGATGAAGCGGTGAGAAAAATGCTCAAGCAGGGACCAAAAGGGGATGGAGAGGTATGAAAACGGACAAAACACCCGGGCACATCAA
>JAYEGV010000217.1:0-5090 GCA_034659235.1 Methanobacteriota archaeon | reverse complement strand
GGGTATTTGGGTGTGCCGGTTCATGATGATCACCATTTACAGTGGCATCATCAGACGCTATTAGAGTTAACCGAACACACCCCCTATAAAACAAACCACAACCAAATTAAACAACCATCATGACCCAAAATTCCCTCTCTGCGAGCGCGTTTGCGCCAGCGCATATCACAGGATTCTTTGCAATCTGCAAAGACGAAAATCCTGCCCTGATGGGCTCGCTCGGCTGCGGGATCACGCTGAAATCAGGCGTCACCACCCGTGTTGAGGTGGGCGGTTCGAATGATGTGCCATGCCCGACGATCGGATCGGTTGTCTCCATGCTGACCTCGCTTCCATGTTCTGTTCATAGCAGATCCGATGTTCCGGTCGGCGCTGGTTTTGGGGCGAGCGGCGCGAGCGCGCTCAGCACAGCGTTCGCGCTCAATTGCGCATTGTCGCTCAATCTGACCGTAGGTCAACTGGTTGAGGTCGCACACATCGCAGAGGTTGAGAACAGGACAGGACTCGGGGATGTTGTGGCGCAATCGCTTGGAGGTGTCGTCATCAGGCGCACATCCGGAGCTTCAGGTCAGCTTGACCGGATATGTACGGATGAGAAGGATGTTTTCTGGGTCGTCTTCGATAAGATCTCAACAAAGGAAGTACTGGAAGATAAAAATGCTGCGAATCGAATCAATTCCATCGGAATGAAATCATTGCGAGAATTATTGAAAAAACCAACGATTGCGAATTTTATGCAGCAGTCAAAACGATTTGCAGTTGAAACCTGCCTTATGAGCGATTTAGTATCTGATGCCGTGCAGGCGGTTGAGGCGGAAGAAGGCATGGCGTCACAGGCGATGCTTGGCGATGCGGTCTTTGCGATCGATGTGTCTGGTAATGGTGCGATTGAATCAGTGCTCTCTGAGTTTGGCAGCGTGGGAAGAAGCAGAATCGATTTCAAAGGAGCGAGATTGATCTGATACGGTATTTCGACAGTTTTTTATAGATCGATGAACAGAGGTTCGACATATATGACCAACTGGAAAGACACACTGGAACGGATCGCGCTTGCGCTTGGAATCTCGATGCTGCTCGGGATGCTGATTCTCGGGCAGGAATTCAGGGAAGCAGTTGCTGAATTTGTTGGTGCACTGCTCGGACCGCTGCCAGATATGCTGCCGATTCACATAACGCTCTTTGTGATGGCTGCGATCACCGGACTGTATGCCTCACTCATCCAGAAGTACACCATCGATTGGGAACTGATGCGCACATTTTCTGAAAAGATGAAGGCGTTCCAGAAGGAATATCGGGAAGCGCAGCTCGCAGAGAACAAACAGAAATTAAAGAAACTGGATGAGAAGCGTGCTGCCATGATGGGCGATCAGGGCAGGATGATGAAGCAGCAATTCAAACCGATGGCATATATCAGTATTCTAACACTTCCGTTGTTCTTCTGGGCATGGATGTTCATCGAAGCCAATCCGGATTTTACCATGATATTCCCATTCTGGGGTGAAAAATCGCTTACTGAACCTGTTGTTCTCACTATCAATTACTGGATTGTCTGGTACATGATATGCTCATTACCGGTCAGTCAGGTGATCCGAAAAGCGCTTGACATCGGCGGAGCCTGATCGGATGCTCGGTATCATTACCGGGACGAGCCTGATCCGAGAAGAATTCGAAGGCACAAAAGAGACTGTCCGAACAGAATATGGTGATGCAGATATTTTTATTGGAGATAACGCTGTGTTCCTGCCGCGCCACGGGATTGCTATGGACACACCGCCGCACAGGATAAACTATCTGGCGAACATATCGGCATTGGAAGAATCCGGTGTGGATGGCGTGGTATGTGTATGCTCGACCGGTAGTTTGAAGATAGAGATAGTGCCAGGCACAATGGTTGTTCCGGATGATTACATAAATTTTGGTGGAAGATATGTGACATTTTATGACAGTGAGATACGGTACACAGTGCCAGCTCTCGATGAACGATTGAGAGATAAGATTATCAAAGCAAGTCATGGGACAGAGAAGGGTGTTTACATACAGGCATACGGACCCAGATTAGAGACAAAGGCAGAGATAGCAGTCATGAGACAGTTTGCTGATATCGTTGGCATGACCATGGCAAACGAAGCAACCCTGTGCAGTGAGATTGGCATCCCTGTTGCAGCGCTCTGCACCGTCGATAACTATGCGAACGGTGTGGTTGAGCAAGAATTAAGCTATGAGATGGTCCTTAAAAATGTGAAAAAAAATCGTGATATGGTCAGAGATGTGATCATGAGGTTAATCGGATGAGTTTGCTCTTAAAAGATACCGAAAACTATGGTAATGTCTACATCGAGGATGGTATCCTTGCTGAGATCAACTGTAATCCTTATGAATCCGATATCGTAATCGACGCCAGTAAGAAAGCACTCGTGCCCGGCTTTGTAAACACGCACACCCATGCGGCAATGACTCTTTTTCGGGGATATGCTGACGACCTTCCTTTGCAGACATGGCTACAGGAGTGGATCTGGCCCCTTGAAGCAAAACTGACCGAGGAAGATGTCTACTGGGGCACAAAACTCGCATGTCTCGAGATGATAAGAACTGGTACAATCTGCTTCAATGATATGTACTGGCATGCCCTTGCGAGCGCGAAGGCGGTCGATGAGATGGGCATACGCGGCGTCATAAGCAACGTATTCATCGACATTGATGGCGGGTCTGATGAGGCGGCACAGAGAGAGAACAGGCGATTGACCGGGCGGCTCATGAAGGATTATTCGGATCGGGTGATTCCCGCGCTTGGTCCGCACGCTGTGTACACAGTGTCAGAGAACAGCCTCTGTTGGGCAGCAGAGTTTGCGGAAGAAGAGGATATACTGATCCACATCCACGTTTCGGAAACCAGGCAGGAGGTCGAGGATTGTGTTGAGAGGACCGGCATGCGTCCTGTGGAATATCTTGATCACATAGGATTTCTTGGTCATAATGTTGTTGCAGCGCACTGCGTATGGCTAAATAACCATGAGATATCGCTCTTAAAAGAACGCGGTGTCAAGGTATCCCACACCCCGGTCTCGAATATGAAACTTGCTGTCGGGCAGGCGATGAGGTACCCTGCACTCTCTCTTGCAGGGATCAATGTCTCGCTCGGAACAGATGGGTGCGCATCCAATAACAATCTCAATATGCTCGAATCAGCAAAGTTCGCGTCGCTGTCACAAAAAGCAGCGACAAACCAGCAGACCGTGATGCCAGCCCGCGAGGCGCTTGCGATGATCACAGAAAACGGCGCGGAAGCGCTTCGTATCGGTAGCGGTGTGATAGAGGAGGGTGCGCCAGCAGATGTCCTGTTAATCGATCTGCAACTTCCGGCGATGATTCCTCTTCACAATCTTGATTCAAACCTGATATACGCATCCTGTAACTGCGTTGACGCCACGATATGCGATGGCGTCCCGCTCATGCAGAACAGGGTTGTGCAGGGAGAGGAAGAGATCCTGAAAAAAGCATCGGAAGCGGCTTACGATCTGGTGAACAGGAAATGATTTAATATAAGAACGACCATTAATTAATAGGTGCATTCATGTCCATGCTGGAAACCAATGATGAAAAACCATCGAAATGCAGAACCCTGCTTGCATCGATGGATATACTCACAAAGCACATAGAGCGGGCACTTGAGGAACTCGAGCGTGATTCGGTTTCAGATATGCTCGATATGATCCTGCGTGCAAAGAGCATCTTTGTGATGGGAACCGGACGATCCGGTCTGGTCGGGAAGGCATTTGCGACGCGGCTCATGCATCTCGGCTTGCGTGTGTATGTGGTTGGTGAATCAACCACGCCCGCGCTGCATTCGGACGATTGCGTGGTTGCGATCAGCGGATCCGGCGAAACCCGATCCATTGTCGATCTTGGAAGGGTTGTCAAGGAAATCGGAGCGACTTTGATCGTAATTACTTCGAAACCAGACTCTTCGCTTGGGGGAATGGCAGATGTAACCGTGAGAATCTTCGGCAGAACAAAGAATGATGGAAATGGGGATTCTGAAGACGATTATCTTGTGCGGCATCTGCTCGGGAAGTATGCAAAACTCTCTGAACTTGCACCGCTCGGCACCACCTTTGAGATCACCGCGCTCGTGTTCCTTGATGCGGCTATCGCAGAACTGATGGTGCGCATGGGCAAGGACTCGAACGCACTTAAAGAGATGCACACTAAACTCGAAGCATGATACTCACAAGCAGGCGATATGTAGTTGAGATCGCTTCGCTCCTGTGCTGCATCATGATCTGGCAGCTGGCTGCTGATTATGTGGTCAGAAACGCATTCATTCTTCCGAGTTTCAGCGATGTTCTGGCATCATTCGGTCATTTATGGAGCGATATGATCCATGATGCCGAGATCAGTCTACTGCACTTCGGAATGGGTATGGTTGCCGGAATGGGTGTTGCGATACCGCTTGGAATTGGTATGGGCTGGTTTCGGATAATCGACAGGATTTCTGACCCGATCGTAGAGATCATACGCCCGATAGCTCCTCTCGCGTGGATACCTTTTGCAATCGTATGGCTTGGGATTACGCACTGGTCTGCTGGCTTTATTGTCTTTATAGGAGCGGTATTTCCAATTTTAATCAATACTTATGCCGGATTTCGAGAGGTACCAAAGATTCTGATCGAGACCGCTATGGTGCTCGGCTGTACAAAAGATCATGACCTGATCAGGAGGGTAGCATTCCCATCAGCAGTTCCCCAGATTTTGACAGGGATCAGGATCGGAATGGGTGTTGCATGGATGTGCGTGGTGGCTGCAGAGATGTTTGGTATGACGTGCGGAATCGGGTATAAGATACCGCACTGGGCGAATTTTCACAGGATGGATCATGTCATGGCGTATATGCTCCTTCTCGGTTTTATTTCGCTGTCAATCGACAAGGCGTTCCGGTATCTCGTTGAGCAGCGATTATGTAAATGGCGCAGAGGAATTGTGGCGTGAAGATACTCGATATCATGCTGTATGGAACCACTTGCATAAACACAGTATCTCCGAAAGAAATTGATCATATATTTGGTAGGTTCACCTAATTATCCCAAACCACC
>JAYEGV010000216.1:0-5115 GCA_034659235.1 Methanobacteriota archaeon | reverse complement strand
CAAATTTAAGAATCGGAGCATGAACAACGAAGTCATCGGTTTAAGAAACGTGTGGGTACATTATGATAGCATGCTCATGCATCGTTCTGGTATCCGGAATTGTTTTTACCCTTCTGGAATCGTTCAGGTATATACGAAGGAATCCTCCACCACATCACCACTGCTGAATGCTCCTCTTTCCACAAACCCTTTTTTCTGACATACTGCTCGATGATCTTCTTCACAGAGGTATCAACCTCCACGTATTTACCTATAAAACTCGCTATGTATCTCAATTCTTGCTCAAAATTTCTTTCTGTGCTGTAATTCATAATTCTTACATTTACCAGCCTTCCCCACTGCCGCAGTATCTGGTAAGCAAAGTAATCGGCGTCGGGATCAAACTCGCCTCTATAATCTTCCCCGGTTATCACTGTCCATATCTCTTTTACTATGCTGTCCCTTCCGACAGGTTGTATCACTGCACAATATTTATTTGAAGCATGTTCCATCTTCTCCAGATGTCTCTCAAGGTCTGTTACCTGCCACAGGAAATGAGAACAGACGACCAGATCGAAGCCGTCTTTGATCTTGTGCTCGTCGACATCTAACCAGTTTTTATTCACTATTTCAACGTTCTCAACCAGACATTCTTTCGTATTCCTCTTCAGGTAGTTCACTGCCGTTCCGGATGCTTCGATGACAACGATCCTCTTCACGTTCTCGGCTAACGGTATGGTCAATGTCCCGGGTCCGGCACCGATCTCCAGAACCTCGAAGTTGTCATCCAGTCTCCCGCTCAGCGCCTCTGTCGCTTTCCTCCCATATTCGTAATTGTTATGTTTGGCGATCTCTGAAGAGTCTTCAGCGAATTTATCCCGGAACTCGGGGTCATATCCTATTCTCAGAGATCTCCCTCTTTGTTTCTGCATCTCAGCCCACGCTTCTCTCCAGTTCAGTTCTTTCGTTCTACCTGTCATGGTAATCGTTGATGTTTGTTAGGTGCATAAATAATCTCTCCTAAACAGATCAGGGTTTGAATACAATTGGATTCTGATGAACGGCTTACCCTTGCTTTAGCGGTGCCTACCGACCCCATCCGCTGAATCACACCCGTTCAGGGGTCAATCGATAAGTGTCTGTGCAATCATCAGCGCATCCAAAACCTTTTTCTAAATACCGATCAACATCCCTGCTATGGAAGATCCCATGGAATATTCGAGAAACACATTGATGGACTTCATCAAACTGAAACCAAAGGATATTGAGATCTGCGATGTGACGCTCCGGGATGGTGAGCAGGCAGCCGGAATTGCGTTTACAGAGCAGGAGAAGATCGATATCGCACGAAAACTGGATGAAATTGGTATTGAGATTATCGAGGCAGGATTTCCCGTCGTTTCAAAAGAAGAGCTCGAAACCATACGCAAAATAACAAAACTCGGACTCAATGCAAGGATCTGCTGCCTTGCACGCGCAAAAAGATCGGATGTTGATGCTGCGCTGGATGCGAACGTTGATATCGTGAGCATCTTCATCGCAACGTCTGACATCCATCTGAGATACAAGCATCACATGACGATCGAGGAGGCTACCGACTGCGCAATCGATGTCCTGGATTACGCAAAGGATCACGGACTCTGCGTCCGGTTCGCTGCAGAGGATGCGACCCGCACCAGTACGGATGTGTTGAAGCGATTATTCAAGATCGCTGAAGCGCACAAAGCAGATTATGTTAGCATCGCAGATACCGTAGGGATTCTCGATCCAAGCACCACATACTTCCTTGTAAAGGAGATCAAAAAGGCGGTAAAGACCCCGATCTGTATCCACTGCCACAATGATCTGGGTATGGCGACTGCAAACACCATCGTTGCTGCGGAATCAGGAGCAACGCAACTTCATGCCACTGTAAACGGCATCGGGGAGCGGGTTGGAAACACACCGCTTGAGGAGTTGCTTGTGAGTCTGCTGGTCCAGTACGGTATCGACAAGTATGATCTGTCGCATCTGCTCTCGATTTCAAAGATGGTTGAGAAGTATTCCGGAGTCAAAGTCGGAAGAACCAAGCCCATCGTCGGTCAGAATGCGTTCTGCCACGAATCCGGGATCCATGTTGCTGCAATGCTCGAGAACACGAGTACTTATGAGGTGTTTTCACCGGAGATCGTTGGTGGTGGCAGAAACTACATCCTTGGCAAGCACACCGGGAAGAAAGCACTCAAGTTCGTGACAGAACGGCTTGGATACGATCTTGATCAGGAACACCTCTGCACACTGCTTGAAAGGATCAAGGTATGCAGCGAGGCAAAGCATGGGGTATCATGCGATCGGCTGGCAAAGATGATAAAAGAGATGGAATGAAAGAACATATTCAAAGCATGTTGGTTACAGAACCGCGAGATCACACAAGATTAACACAGAAATCTCGTGTAAATCTGTGTAATCTTGTGGTTATGTTAGGTAAGTACAAATGAAATACTTAATCCTCCTCGGCGACGGGATGGCAGATCTGCCGCTCCAGGAGCTCGGTGGAAAAACGCCCCTGGAGTATGCGAACATCCCGAATATGGATTATGTCGCAAAACACGGCAGATGCGGGCTCGCACGGACGGTCCCGGAAGGGATGCCTGCTGGAAGTGAGATCGCGAACATGTCGATTCTTGGATATCCTCCGGAGAGATACTACACAGGCAGAGGACCGCTTGAGGCTGCGAGTATGGGGGTGTCACTCCTGGATGGTGAGATTGCATTCAGATGCAACCTGATAACCATAGATGAGGGCATCATTGCTGATTACAGCGCAGGGCACATCTCAAGTGAGGAAGCATCTGAGTTGATATCCTCGATCAATGAATCGCTCGCATCCGATCGCATCAGATTTTATGCAGGGATCAGTTACCGCCACCTGATGGTAACAGACGGTATCGGTGCATCCGCGGTATGCACGCCTCCGCATGATGTGATAGGCGAACCGATGGAACCATACATGCCGCGTGGCATGGACAGTGAATTGCTCTGTGATCTGATCATCCGGTCAGCAGATGTGCTTGGTGAGCATCCAATCAATGAAGAGAGGATTCGCGGGGGGAAAAATCCTGCAACACACATCTGGCTCTGGGGGCAGGGAAAAGCGCCTGATCTACCATCTTTTGAGGATACATTCGGAATCAAAGGCTCGATGATCTCGGCAGTCGATCTCTTAAAAGGAATCGCCATATATGCGGATATGGATGTGATCGAGGTTCCGGGCGCTACAGGATACCTCGACACGAATTACGCAGGAAAGGCGGATTATGCAGTGCGAGCACTGGAAGATCATGATTTCGTGTATGTTCATGTCGAGGCGCCTGACGAGGCTGGACATACCGGTGATATCAATGCGAAGGTTACTGCGATCGAGAACTTTGATGAGTTGGTCGTTGGAAAGGTTCTTGACAACTGTTCTGATTGTGTCATAATGGTGCTTCCTGATCATCCCACGCCGATATCCTTGAGGACGCACACGGCTGATCCTGTTCCGTTTGCGATCTACGGGCACGGGGCTGATTCGGTTGTATCGTTCGGTGAAAGATCCGCGGCAGAAGGATCATACGGGCTTAAGGTCGGGAGCGATCTCGTGAGAATGATGATTCGGGATTGAAGAACTCAATCAAACGATATTACCCCTCTCAAGTCATCCATCGGTATAAACCAACCGTGTTTCAACCTCTTTGCATTCAACCGCTTCAAAGGTCTTGCTGAATACCCCTACCCACTCAACCTCATAATCGCATCCGCAAGATCGCCGCCAGCATCTTTCAGTGCTCCGCGTGCTGCGTCCTTGCTCGCTCCGGTCTGTTCGATCACCAGTTTCACATCCTCCTCAGGTATCGAGAGCTCCCGCGCACGCTCATGCGGTGAGCCGGTCAGTTGATATATTTTTGTGCCTGCGGTCTCCATGATCGAAACAGCGGCGTCGTCGAAGACGATCTCTGAATCAGCGGTTCGGATTATCACCTCTTCCACATTCTCGATCTCGGTTACGCGGATACCCATCTGTTTCATCATCTGCTGCATCTTTCGTGGGCTCATGCCCTTTCCAAGTCCTGGAAACATTGTTTCACCTCTTTGTGTATTTTCTATATTCCATCAACATATATGTACTTTGTTTACTCGTGACCATCATAGGAACTGCCAGCATGTTATTATTGCTGTAGCGCTTCCACAACCACAGACCAGTAACAACCATGACCGACCATAAATCACTGATGCATCTCGCAGCACAGGATATCAGATATCTGTTATCGAGAGGCTACCCGCGCACAGGAGCCATACGGTTCGTGTGCAATCATTACAGGCTGGTGAATCGAGATCGGCACATACTGACGCGGGCAGTGATCGAACCAGCGATCGCATCATCCCGTATCAGGAAAAAGCTATCATGCAATGATATCAAAGGAAAAGATCTGATGATCGATGGATACAATGTCATAATCGCAACAGAAAGTGTGATTTCCGGAGAACCAGTATTTTTATGCGATGATGGATTCCTGAGAGATATCAGAGGTGTTTTCAGAAACTATAAAAATCCGGAAAAGCGTATTTGCAGACAGATTCTTGAAATTCTTTCTGAACATCAACCGAATTCGGTTACCTTCCTCTTCGATTCCCAGATCAGCAAGAGTGGGGTGCTTGCACGATATATTCGCGGACTCTTTTTCGAATATTCACTTTCAGGGGATGCAAGGACATCAAGACATGTTGATTTTGATCTGAAGCACTGCGACTCGATCGTTGCAACAGGCGATGGGAATATCATCGATGAGGTACGATCTGTGGTGGACATCCCTGGATGTATATGTGAAAAACTGGGTAAACATGCAGATACGATATGAACGATTCTGGTGTGTGCGAGTACCAAAGCAGAACGGTGAAACGGTGCGTCGTGCGCTGATTGGAATGAATGCTCTTGAGAGAGACGCACTTGTTCAGAGAGACGAGGATTATCTATATTTCCCGATCAAACATAGAATCGATATAGAGTTTCCGGATGCCAAACTTCTGCACAGGGATTTTGAGTACAGAAAAAGGCAAACATTCGAGGAGATCCTCGGATTTACACCATGCTATGAAATAATCGGAGATATTGCGATC
>JAYEGV010000215.1:0-5115 GCA_034659235.1 Methanobacteriota archaeon | reverse complement strand
CGAGGGGAGCTAAACACGTACATTGATTTCATCTCCGCCAGTCTTATCTTTAGTCGCTTTACATTCTGCAATCGCACGTCTTGGTTCTGTTCGGTGGTCAACCTCAATATCTATCTCCCGCCCGGATTTATGGATATTTGGTCGAACAGGTTGGTCATATCCCAGAGCTAAAAACAGGTCTCCCATAAGCCTGCCGAAAAGATCACCGCGCTTATTGGGTTCTGTTTCTAATACCCTGATGGTAGATATTGTTGGCATTGGTAAATCCTTCCTTCTGTGTTGTCTTTTGTCTACCGTTTGTAACTGCTGGATTCATGTTATCCAATGTGCGTTACTGAAGTTTAAATGCTTATTCACCTCTGTGGTGAAGAAACCCCAAAAATAACAGAGAGCGGGCTTCTCCGCCCGCCACACAGGATAACCTCACCCGAGAGCCCGCATCATCTCCCGCACCCGCACCCCGATTCCCGCAAGCACTCCGACTACCAGAAGCCCGATCATCGAATAGATCGAAAGATGCGGAGCAATCACATAGATCACCAGATATGCAAACAGGAAGAGCGTTCCAAGCAAGACCGAGACCCCGATCGGGTCTCTTCTGACCGGCTCTCCCGGATACTCTCTCATGCGAGAATCAAGCGTCGCTTTCGCACTCTCTCCAGCCGCAGACGTCCCCTCTGAGATGTTCAGAATCCCGAGACAGAGCTTATCCGTAATGATACTGAGCGCTTCGGCAGGATTTCTGCTGAACCATACCGCAAAATCCTTGACTGCAAGCGTTGCATCGATCGTCCACTGCGTGCCTCTTGCGAGCGGGTTGTTCATGAGCCACACGAAGAGCACACCGCCTTTTCGATAGAACCAGTCGGTATCAAGACTGATCGTATTCTCCGGGCGCAGTTTCTTCTTGATAATCAGAAAACCCGCATACGTGAAGAGCAGTAACTGAAGTGTCCCGATAAGATGCGGAGCAGCGTACGGCGCATAGTCGGCAACCGCCGCGGGATACGGCAGTATATTATACAGTAGATCAGGGTACACACCAATGAGGATGCACAGGAATGCGGCGATTCCCATGCCGACGAGCATGTTTGTGGGCGGATCTTTTGCCTTTATCCCTGCGTCTTTTCCAAAGAATGCGAAGTAGGGCAGCTTCAGCCCGACCGATAGAAACGTTCCGACCGCAGCACCTTCGAGCATCAAAAAGATGATCGCATTGTGATCCATCTCAGCGGCGTGGATGATTATCGATTTGCTCACAAAGCCGTTAAAAAGTGGTGCTCCTGAAATCGAGAACGCTGCAATCATGTAGAAGATCATTGTTAGCGGCATCGTCTTGTAGAGCCCGCCTAATTCTGTTAATTTGCTCTTTCCGGTCATGTAGATGACTGCACCTGCACCCATGAACAAGAGACCCTTGTAGAGGATGTGACAGAACGCATGTGCAACCGTTCCATCGATTGCGGTCTGGCTGATCACACCTGTTGCGCTTGCAGCAATCCCTACGCCGCAGACCATGTACCCGACCTGACTCACGATGTGATATGCGAGAAGTCTTCTGATGTTATTCTCAATAATAGCGTAGATGACACCGTAAACTGCCATGATTGCGCCAAGCCACATCAGGATTGCAAATCCGTCTATCGTAAATCCTGCAAAGCTCCTTGCAAGTACGTACACTGCGGTTTTTGTGGTGAATGCTGTCATGAAGACAGCGCCTGTGATCGTAGCCTCAGGGTATGCGTCAGGCAGCCATGCGTGAAGCGGCGGCACTGCTGCATTGATGATGAATCCGAGAAGGATCAGAATCGTTGCAGTGGATGCGTAGTTGAACGCATCGAAAGCGATCGAGCCATTGTTCTCCTGCATGTACAGGACGATTCCGCCGAGCAGGATGACGCCTCCCACGACATGCACCAGCAGGTACCGAAATCCTGCATCAATCGATGCCTTTGTGCGCCGGTACCAGACCAGGAAGACCGACGCCCATGCCATGACCTCCCAGAATACGAATACGGTTATGAGGTCGCCTGCAAATACGACGCCGAGTGCACTTCCGATGTAGAGGAACGCTGCAACATGCTCTCCCGCCTCCTTCACGCGCAGCGCATAGAAGGTCATGGCGAGAGCCGCGATCGTGAAGACGTATCCGAAGCATTTGGAGAGGAGATCGACTCTCCCGAGGACCAGTTCATACTCCATGAAGGGCTGCAGCCAGTAGGTGCCGTGTTGCATGTAGTACACATCGAAGAGGGCGAGAGCTGGAATTAAGAGCAGATATGCCTGCCGCACTCTTCCTTTGAATAATGGGATCAGGAGTGCACCTATTATGAATATCGCCGCGGGCGGAACAACAAAGAGATCATTTGTCATAATAATCCTCCTCTTTCATAACAACGTTATGTCCGTACGCCTTTGCACCGAGACCGAGCAGCGCACATATAATGAACCCGAAGATTGCGGAGAAGATTGGGATCTGCTCGAATGCAAACGGAACGTGTTCTGCGTGTTCGTCATGAGCTACATGTTCTGCGGGAGCCGCGAAGTGAATCGCAACCCCGAGAAGACAACTGATAATAAGACTTGCATATAGCACGTAAACCAGTTTTTTCACAGTTTTAGGATTTTCAAGCCATCTCTCTAAGAACCACATCCTAAACCCCTCCTGTAACGTTTTCGACTGCGATATTTACGATATCAAGAAACATCCCTGGCGCATCGGGCCAGATTCCAATCACAATCGATATGATCGCGGTCAGTGTCAGCGGCACGAGCATCGTTAGCGGCGCCTCCTTGTATTTCAGTTCACGGTCAGGTTTCTTGAAGAACGCTACATACACGACCGGGAAGAAGTACGCGGCATTCAGAACCGCACTCACAAGCAGCACTGCAACAAG
The DNA here is from genome assembly GCA_034659235.1 of Methanobacteriota archaeon. Classification (GTDB taxonomy): domain Archaea; phylum Halobacteriota; class Methanosarcinia; order Methanosarcinales; family Methanogasteraceae; genus Methanogaster_B. The sequence continues at coordinate 2,218 of JAYEGV010000215.1, read as the reverse complement.
GATCATGCTGTGCAGTTCAGCCGCCCCTAAGAGCAGGAACCACTTGGTCACATACCCACCTGCTGGCGGCATACCGATCATGCCGAGAGCTCCTACTGTAAACGCAAGCATCGTAATCGGCATCTGGCGTCCGATCCCATTCATATCGCTGATGTTCTCCTTCTTTGCGGTAACGATCAGAGCACCAGCGCACATGAAGAGCGTGATCTTCATAAACGCGTGGTATGGTATGTGAAGCATCCCGCCTGTGATTCCGTGCGGGGTTATGAGCACCGCTCCAAGCAGGATGTATGATAACTGGCTCACTGTTGAGTACGCAAGCCTTTTTTTGAGATTGTCCTGCATCATCGCATAGATTGAGGCAAGAATGATCGTTATTGATACGAAATATGCCATATAAAGCCATAGACCGCTTGAGTGCATCAGATCGACCCCGAAGACATACAGGATGATCCGAAGCGCTGTGAAGACGCCCGCCTTCACCACTGCAACCGCATGGAGAAGCGCACTCACAGGCGTTGGAGCGATCATTGCAGCAGGAAGCCACGCATGAAGCGGCATAAAAGCGGCTTTTGCGCATCCGATCATAAACGTTGCAAAGAGGATTGCAAGCGTCGTCTTTGAGAAGACGTCCATCCCCGCGATGCCTCCGAATGCGAACTCTGTTGTTCCGGTTTCGTGGTAGACGACAAGGATCGAAAAGAGGAGCGCAACGCCAGCGATCATCAGATATGTCAGATACTTCCTGCCCGAACTGATCGCCTCCGCGGTCTCGATATGCGCCACAAGCGGGTATGTTGAGATCGTCAAGAGCTCATAGAACAAGAAGAGCGTTATAAGATTCGCTGAGAACGCAATTCCCACAGCAGAGGAGAGTGCTATTGCAAAACAGAAGTAGTACCGGGTCTGCGCATGTTCGTTTAGCGACCGCATGTACCCTACCGAGTACGATGAGACCAGTATCCACAGAAATGATGATGTGATCGCAAAGAGTATTCCGAATGCATCGACCTTGAATGCGATCGGAAGATCGGGGAGCATCTCGATTACCGTGTACGTAACGACCTTGCCATCGAGTATCAGCGGCAAGATCGAGATCACAAGCCCGAACTTGATCGCCGCTGCAACAAATGTCCAGCCCTCTCGCAAGTTCGGGTATTTTCCGGATGCGAGTATCAGCACCGATGCGACCATCGAGACGAGCACTGCAAGCAGAGGGATTATCGAATGGACGGTCTGGTCCATCTAAATCCCTCCATGAATTAAAACATGACACCGATTAACAAAAATCTGTGTAATCTGTGTAAATCTGTGTCTAATATAAATTTTTTTAAGACACTGATTAACACTGATTAACACAGATTTAAGGTAATTTTCATCACGAATTCCACGAGTAGACGAACGGCGCGAATCTCGACATTCGTGTGATTCATTCATTCGTGCCATTCGTGATCTTGATGGTATTTTTACGAACCACATCTTCAGACCTTTTCCTGTAACGTTTGCAGCCATCATTCTCACCTCACGGCGTAGCCCCCAATCCAAGCAGTGTATTCGATAGCGGTTCAAGCACGTAGTGCACAGGATAATACGCAAATAATCCAAAGAATATGCATAGCGCAGCGAGTATCACCATCGGAATCAGCATCGTTAGCGGCGCCTCATCTCTTTTGATGTCTTCGATCTCATGTGGATGCCCGAACCAGATGTTGTCAAAGACCCGCCAGAAGTAGACGATATTGAGCAGACTCGATAGCAGGATAATGAAAACAAAGATCCACTGGTTTGCTTCGATTGATCCGAGTGCAAGATACCACTTGCTTGTGAATCCAACGGTTCCAGGAACACCGATCATCGAGAGACCTGCGATCAGGAATACGGTTGTTGTAACAGGCATCTTCTTGCCGAGTCCCTGGAACTGGTAGAGGTTTCGAATACCGGTTCTGTAAAAGACCGCGCCAGCGACAAGGAAGAGCGCACACTTCATCAGCGCATGGTTCAGTATATGCAGAAGTCCGCCCTGCATCCCGATCATATTCGCAAGACCTACGCCCAGGAGGATGTATCCGATCTGACTGATACTTGAGTATGCAAGCATCCGCTTGATATCGCTCTGCGCTATCGCAAGCACCGATCCAACGATTATAGCAAGCGCGGAAGCCCATGCAAGGATGTTCGCCATTCCGGTTATGTCGATCACAAAAACAGGCGTAAAGAC
>JAYEGV010000214.1:0-5168 GCA_034659235.1 Methanobacteriota archaeon | reverse complement strand
TCTTTATCTCCACTTCTTTGCCGCATTCGCACTCATAAATTGTCTTATCACCATCCGCTCTCAATATCCTGCTCAATTTTCTCCCACAGTAGCAGACAAACCCTCTCTGTTCGGCAGGGTTTCCATACACCAGACCAAAAGGTAGAACATCCTTTGTAACGGTCGAACCGGCACCGATCATGGCATACTCCCCCACCGTAATCCCGCACAATATGGTTGAGTTGGCACCGATGCTCGCCCCCTTCTTAACAGATGTTGGAACGATCTTACTATCGTCCCAGATGAACGCTCTCGGATACAGATCGTTTGTAAAAGTGACCGACGGTCCGATGAAAACGTCATCATCTATCAGCACACCTTTGTAGATAGAGACAAAGTTCTGAATCTTTACGTTGTTACCAATTCGCACACCAGTATCGACGTACACTCCCTTGCCAACGTTGCAATCCGTTCCGATCACAGCACCCCCTCGTATGTGCACAAAATGCCATACCTGCGTTCCGTCCCCGATATTCTCACTCTCTACAATTGCAGTAGGATGCTTAAAGTATGCCATTCAATCGCTGTATCTCCTCGCATATTCTAAGATTGTTCAATGCTTGCACTGGCGTGATAGGAAACTCCTGTCCATCTTTCACACAATCCACAAAGGTCTTCAACTCCTCTTTGAGTGGCTCTACCTTGTTGACCAGAACCTTCTCGATGATATTTTCCTGTACGTATCGCTCATCCACGATGTGGTATTTTTCCGGCTTTCGGTACACATAGATGTCCTGATTCATGAAATCCCCTTCAATCGAAATATCCTCTTCTTCAATGTATACTGTCCTGATCTTCTTTGACGCCTTCCTGCTTGCAGAAAGAACGACTATTGAAGAATTGAATTTGACCAGCGTTGTGCATATATCAACGTCTCCGGCACTGTATAGACTATAGTCCCCGTCAAACAGTACATTGAATACGATATCGATGTCATGCACCATCAAATCCTCGACGATGGTACTGTCTGTTATTCTCGCCGATGTTGGGTTATGTCTCTTCATCTCAACATAAAGAGGATTTTTAACGATCCTCTTGATCTCCTCCACTATCGGATTGAACCGCTCGATATGCCCAACACCGACAGTTAAATCTTTATCTTCCAGTAAATTTAATAATTCTTCCCCCTCTTGGACGGTCGAGCTGATTGGCTTCTCTATCAGGCAGTTAACACCTTTTTCGATGACTTCTTTGCCAATCTCAAGATGGTACTGCGTTGGAACGCAGATGCTCACGGCATCGACATGATTCAATAGATCGTCCACCGAATCAGAGACGATGGCACCATATTCACCCATCCTTTTCGCATTCTCTCTGTTGATATCAAAGGCATACACCGCTTCAACATCCTTGAGTTCCGAATAAACTCTGACATGGTTCCTGCCCATGCTTCCGGTTCCGATAACCCCTACGTTCATTGTATTCACGTCCTGCTACTGCTTTCAATACCATTTATCGCGTTGACGATATGTGCCAGATCTCCTTCTCCCAATGCTGGATGGATCGGCAAACTCAGAATTTTACCGGACAGCTCTACAGCATTGGGGCATCGAACATTATCATCCGTATAGCCCAATCGTTGATACAACGGTTGTTTATGGATTGGTAGAGGGTAATGGATAGCAGATCCAATGCCTTCTCTTTCCAGGTACTTCATGAATTCGTCCCGCGCCAATGGAAAATTTTCCTCGATCACAACAGCATACTGGTGATAGACATGTTTAACATTCTCCTTCGTATACGGCGTTCTGAGCCCTGATATCTTCAAGCGCTGTCTGAGATATGCTGCATTGCGTATCCGTCTTTCATTGAGTTGATCCAGTTTCTTCAATTGAACAACACCAATCGCAGCCTGTATATCGGTCATCCGGCAGTTAGATCCAAGCATCGTGTGATAGTACTTCTGACTTTCACCATGATTTCTTAGCAATCTACACCTCGCAGACAAGTCATCGCTGTCTGTTACAATCAATCCGCCTTCCCCGGTGGTCATGTTCTTTGTAGCATAGAATGAGAAACAGCCGAGAGTTCCAAAGTTTCCGGTCTGCCTGCCTTCGTATTCAGCACCGATTGATTGGGCGCAATCTTCAATCAAATACAGGCTGTGATCCTCGCAGATCTCCTGCAACTCCTTTACCTCGAACGGGTGACCAAAGAGATGCACTCCAATAATGGCCTTCGTTTTATCAGTTATTCGCTCTATAACATCCTTTGGATCGATATTAAAAGTCATCATGTCCACATCAGTGAAAATAGGCTTGGCACCCTGAAACAGGACCGCATTTGCTGTAGAGATAAAAGTGAATGACGGAACGATGACCTCATCCCCATCCTGTATATCCAGTGACTTGAGGGCGATGTCCAGAGCAGCCGTACCATTGCTGACCGCTATCGCATTTTTTATTCCGATATATTCGGATAAAGCATCCTCAAATTCAGTGACAACCTTTCCCTGTGCAAGCATCCCTGACCTGAGAACTTCTGCAACTGCCTGAATCTCATCATCGCCCATTATCGGTTTTGCAATTGGGATCATTCTTTACTCCATTACACGATTATAGTAAATTATCAGATATATGTTATAACGATACCCAAACTATTTAATTCACTTGTATCAAACATGAAACGTGAGGTGCATCGATTGGCTGGAAAGAAGAACAAACAAAATGAATCCGTGAAGAGAGGGAAGGGAAAGAAAAACAGCAAAAAAGAATTTTCAGAGTCAGAGCACCCACTTCCTCAACAGATTGAGCAAACCCCTAAAATCGAACAACCACTAATTGAACGATTAAAATCAGGTGCTCCCTTTGGCGCTCTGCTGACGATTATCTTTGCGATCGCGCTCTATATCCGCGCCGTACTCCCATACAAGAGCGTATTTCTTGCAGATGGCACGGTCAGATTCGGAGGAAACGACCCATGGTATCACATGCGGATCGTGGATTACATTCTCCATAATTATCCGCATACTCTGACTTATGACGCATTCACACAATTCCCTTATGGACACTTCCAGCACTATGGTCCGCTTTATGATCAAGCAATTGCGTTCATATCAATCGTCCTCGGACTCGGGCACCCTGATATGCATCTCGTCAACACCGTCGGAGCATATTTCCCAACAGTTCTTGGCGCGCTTGTGGTGATACCTGTATACTTCATCGGCAAACACCTGCACAACCGCGGCACAGGACTTCTTGCAGCACTGATCATTGCAACGCTTCCCGGACAGTTCCTTTCGCGATCATTGCTTGGATTTGTTGATCATCATGTCGCAGAGACGCTATTTTCCACCGCAACCATTCTGTTTCTCATGCTCGCGCTCAGGAGCGCACGTGCTCATGATCTGTCATTCAGCAATTTGAGCGAAAACTGGCGCGCAAACAAATACCCGATTCTCTATACAATATTGACTGGTGTGTTCTACGCAGTATACCAGCTCTGCTGGAGTGGTGCGCTGCTGTTTGGTCTGATCATCATGCTCGCAGCGATCACCATATATATTGTAGAACATATCCATGGCAACTCTACTGAATACGTAACCATAGTTGGAGTGATCACATTCGGTCTGGAACTGATTCTGATACTGCCATGGATACATCCTGAACTTGGATTTTCAGGCCATTATTCACTACTGCACGTATCTGCATCTCTTGTAGCGATCATCGCACTCGTGGTGATGCACATCATATCAAGGGAGATGAACCGCAGAAACCTGAACCCGTATTATTATCCCGCGGTCTTGCTTCTGATTGCGGTGATAGGAATAGGGCTTCTGAGTCTAATTTTACCACAATTGTGGGCATCGGTCACCGCACACCTATCCATACCATTCAAAATACGTGAAGGGGGTCCGCTTACTGTTGCAGAAACGTCCTCGATGCTCATTGATCGCAGCGGGAATCTCAACATCGGCAGGAACAGCATGGTGTACGGCAACTTCGGGAACTGCTTTTACATATCATTACTTGGAATCCTGCTTCTGAGCTACTACGTGATACGCAGATGGAAACCAGAGGACATCCTGGCTCTGGTCTGGACTCTGGTCATACTTCTTGCGATATACGGGCAGAATCGATTCGCATACTACTACGCAGTGAATGTTGCACTGCTCAGTGCTTATTTCGGGACAAGAGTCATTGAACTCACAGGATTCAAAGATATCCATACCACAATCGAAGACCTCCCACAATATCTGGCGAAAAATGCAGGATATATCTTGCTCGCAGTAATCCTCGTCGCTGTTCTCGTATACCCGTGGGGTCCTGCCCCGCTCGCGCTTAAGCAAGCAAGATACGCAGGCGGACCGAATACGCCATGGTACAACTCGCTCGAATGGATGAGGTACAACACGCCAGATCCAGGACTCTCATACTATGGACCCTATGAACGACCGCCGCCCGGCGAACCATATCCATATCCGGACACAGCTTATGCTGTCATGTCGTGGTGGGACTACGGATTCTGGACCGAGAACATTGCGAGACGCATCCCCAACGCCAACCCATTCCAGGGCGGAATCGGCGGCGGTGAAGAGCATCGACCAGGCGCATCCACATTCTTCACAGCACAGACAGAGGATGAGGTAAACGAGATCGCAGACACACTCGGCACGAGATATGTGATAAGCGATGTCGAGATGGCGACAGGCAAGTTCTATGCAATAACGGCATGGGATGGTGATACCGAAGGGTACTGGCAGACCGTACAGACGTCAGGCGGACCTCAGAACTTCCCGAGCATGAAGTACTACAACTCGATGGAGGGAAGGCTGCACATCTTCGACGGAATAAGTCTCTCGCACTACCGGCTGGTGCATGAATCGATGACAGGAAACACCGCGGAACTTGGATACAAGCAGATATACAACCTGTACACCCAGATGGATCCTGATTTCCATAAAAAATACCCGGACCTCCCGAAAGAGATTCCTGAAGCAAACACAGGTTATGTCAAGATCTTTGAATACGTGAAGGGCGCAAGAATCACAGGAACTGCGCCGCCGAACAGCACGGTCTCACTCAGCGTACCGATTCTCACGAATCAGGGGCGAACATTCGATTACACCCAGACAGCAACCGCCTCTTCGAACGGCACATTCACATTCACAGTCCCGTACTCCACAGATG
>JAYEGV010000213.1:0-5316 GCA_034659235.1 Methanobacteriota archaeon | reverse complement strand
ATTCCAGCAGGAAAATTCATCGTCAGGTCATTATCTCGGAATCTCTCTTACAAAGAGAAGTCTTGTCACGCTGACATTGCTGCTCACTTATGCAGATATGCCAAGACTGCGCGAGATCAGGGACGTTGTTCAATAGAACGTACTCAATATCGTGTGGAAATCCGCATAAAACCACGAGATTAGGGAACTCAAAAATAATGATTTACCCGGCAATGTATCATTTTCCAGTGGTTTTTAATCAACCGCGGAGACACAGAGACATGGAGAAGTTAAGAAAACCACAATCCTCCGTGTCCTCCTCCGTGCCTCCACGTCTCTGTGGTTTTGCTGCGAGAGTGGGAGTTATGGGTAAATTATATGCTGTGAGCTCCCTAACGCCAGTTGGATCGAGTCCAAGTTGCGCAGGGACACCTTCCATACAAGTGTCCCTGTGGCTCCGGTATCAATCATTGCATTCACAAGAATTGGTGTTGGCACGGGTTGATCACCTTTTTGTAAAACATCTTCGATTACCGACCCCACAGCAATCCTAACCTCAGCAAGGGGTCCAACTCCCTGTAGATTCGGCTGGCGGAGGTATTGAAAAGCCTGATCCAATTTTAGTTCAGCAAATTTTTTCCAGAATAACGAAGATCGGTAGTATTAGTACGGGTTGGTGGCAAGGGTATTGGTCAAGCTAATGCTTTCTGAAAAATGGTACACGATTTATATCTCAAGTTCCTCTTCAGAATTCTTTAATTCAGGATCAATTTCATATTTAGTAAAATTATATTCTTTTCGATATTTCTCTATTATTTCTTTAATATTCTCTAAAATTTCTTCGTTTAATTTTTTCAATTGAATTAACCCGTTTTCGTTTAGTTTATCGCATAAATTATCGTGAGAGCGAAGCTTCCCTTCTAAATCAGGATGTTTTCGAAATATGTCCTTGCAAGCATAGGTATGTTCTACTTTACCATAAAAAACTTTGAAGATCCTTTTTTCGCCCTTTTCGATTGCACTAATTTCTCTTTCTAAATGATGCATGGTTGAAGTTAAAACATCTTGAATCTCTTCTAAAATTTGACCTCTCTCTCTGTCTTTTATCATCAAATTGGTTTGTTCGTTAACTTTATTGGCATACCACCAGGTTATCACAACCAGAGATAGAACAAGGAGAATATTGCTTATCGTACCAATGGCATCCCAGTTCAATTGTCCATTATTGAAGAAAATAGTTGAGATATTCATGTTTTAGCTTTCCCAACTGCCATTTATAAGCCCATCAACTCCACCTTTGTGAAATTGAATTCTTATTTTTTGATATAACACCCTATTTTGGCTTCTTTTTATTGAGATTTTGAATTGTCGGACAAGATCTAAATTATGGGGCATCCACATTTATATTCTTCGCCTTAGCAGAAATATAACCGCTAACAATCCAACGATTGTGAATATTGCTTCAAATCCAGGACCTTCTTCTGCATACCGTCCACCACCGCTGTCTGTAGACTCTCTTGGATTCCTATCTCTTTCTTCTTCCCAACGGGTGGGATCATTTGGAAACTGATCTCTGTTATCACCTACACCGTCGCCATCGCGGTCTCTCCACTCTGATGAATCATCTGGAAAAGTATCTTGCGAATCTGGTACGCCATCCCCATCCCTATCTCTTTCTGCAACACTGAAATCAGTAAGAGTTGATGATGACCAGGTATAACTACCCCATTCACCAAACCAACCATCTTGAAGATCATAATCAAAACGAATATTGTAGGCATAGGTTCCCGTAAGAACATTGCTTGGGACCCCAAAATTAATATCAAACTTCTTCGTCTCACCAGATGCTATCGGTACAGGGTTGGTTGAACTGACATCTGATGATGGAGAATACAGACGATCTCCCATCCAATCGAGATGAAGTCCTACGTATGTAATTTTCGCTTGATGCGCCTCGTTGTTAGTAATAGTAATTGTTGCCATTACAACTTCGCCCTGCTCAGCGGGGTTTGAACTAAAAGAGTGCGTTACTGTAAAATAACCAGCAGCACTTACACCTGTTGGCATTATTGTACCAACAATCAGTAGCGTTAGCACACACACTCTAATTGATACTATTTCTTTTTTCATGTTTATTACCTCCTGATACATTCCTCCATAACTCACCCCCCATTCATGACCCACCGAGCCATGATAACATCCAAGAGCCCCATAGATGGTCTTTGCACCATTCTCTCAGATGTTGGAAGTGCTGTCTGAGTATCCCACTCGACTTACTCTTTATTTCTGAACTCTTTAGTTATAAAGCTTAGGGAACTCAAAAATAATAATTTACCCGATACTGTATCATCTTCCAACGGTGGTTTAACCGCGGAGATACAAGATACACAGGAGTTGTTAAGAATGTTACAGCCCTCCGTGCTCTCTCACGTGCCTCCGCTTTCTCTGTGGTGTACTTGCCCGAATATTGTGTGGTATCCGTATAAAACCACGAGATTGCACAAGATTAACACAGAAATCTCGTGGAAATCTGTGTAATCTTGTGGTTAAAATCCTAAAACCCACATCTTATTGAGCAAGTATGCTCAATAGAACGTACTTGATTGCTGGAGCTACAATATCTCATCAAACACCAGATCCTCCCATTTCCGCTCCCCGATTACGACCTCAAATTCAATCGGTGTCAGCATTGGTACAGGAAACAGCGCAGCATTATCGATTGCAATCCGCGGACACGCGGTATTCACATATACATCGAGATTAAATGGCAGCAACATCTCTGGCGTGACCATATCCATCATCAGAATGTGTGCATCCAGACCATGATCTTCTGCCATACAACACAGATCATAAGCGAGATCTTTTCTGCACTGACCGATCTTCGTGGACACGATGATCCCGAATGATTGCGCATCGAGTGATCGTTCGATAGCAGCGCATCGCTGGCGCAGCACTTTATCAGCGTCCGGTCTCCTGATCTCGTTTATCACTGGATCTGCAATCCGGACGGTTTTTCTGGTAGCAAGCGATACCCCGAGCGCATGGAAATCCCCTGTACCAATATACAGATACTCATCACAATCAGGCACAGCAGAGAAATTGCATCCAAGAACGAGTCCGGGATATGCGATGCGCATGTCGCCATTGCTGATGATGCTGTGTATGCCATGCTCTCCAAGATACCGCTGCACATCGTAAAGCTTGTGTACGAACTGAACCGTTGAGACAAGCCCGACATGATCGCTTATCACTTCGACTGCCTTTTTTAGTACCGGAAGAAGATCGATATCTGATTCTAGTTCGATGAAGACCACATTGTTCACTTTTATGTTCGGTATCTCTGCATGTCCGAAATGAAACAACAGATTGACCGATTCAAGGAGTCTGGTATCGATATCGCATGCTCCAAAACAGGAGTTTGCAGATATTATAACTCTTGAATCTGTATGGTTCTCAATTTTTTTTGATATCGCAATTGCCTTTCGCTTGAAACCATCCGGAAACTGGAGCCCAACGGTTTTAGCGCGGTTTTTTTTGATCGTATCTACAACGTAATCCAGATTAAAATTATATGTCATATCCTTCCTGGCAGGAAGTACTTCTTGATCACGGCATCGCATCTCGAACAGGTGATCATGAGCCAGTCACCAACCATCTGCTTCTCATAATGCTCAAAGATTGATGCTCCACAGGTCGGGCATGAATAATACTCTTTGAAATAATAATTATAAAATGTCGGATTGTTCTGCAGCCATTCCAGAACCAGCAGCATACGTTCGAGATACCGCTGCCGCGGTCCTGCCTCGGTTTCCACAGCGGTTTCCAGCCGATCTTTGACATCCTTAAAATATCTCTTCGATTTCTCACGAATTCTCTTATAATCTGTTACATATTCAATACTATCCTTTAAATATTTTGAATACATCTCTCCTACGCCAGTTCCCTTACGTGTAATCGTCCTCAGGAAGTACTCGCTCATCAGATCTTCCATCAGATCGAAACATTCGGTGCAGATATCATAGCCCGCATAATGCGTTGAATCCAGTTCGTTATGACAGATGATACATCTCTTTCGTTCCATGAGATTAAGTAAACCTTATGCTCATTTAAAGGTATGTTCATGGTATGAAGACGCTTGTAACAGGTGGCGCAGGTTTCATCGGATCACATCTCTGCGATCTTCTGCTGCATGACCATGAGGTGATCTGTGTGGACAACCTGCTTACCGGAAGCAGTAATAACATTGAACATATTAATTCTGATGATTTCACATACATCCGGCATGATGTGACAAAACCGCTGTATCTTGATCAGGAGATTGACTTTATCTTCCACCTCGCATCCCCTGCAAGCCCGATCGATTATCTTGAGCTTCCGATCCAGACATTGAAGGTCGGTGCGCTCGGAACGTACAACATGCTCGGACTTGCAAAGAAGAAGAATGCCGGATTTCTGCTGGCATCAACATCAGAAGTATACGGCGATCCGCTTGTGAATCCACAGCCAGAGACATACTGGGGAAATGTGAACCCAATCGGACCAAGAGGTGTTTATGACGAGGCAAAGAGGTATGCAGAAGCAATTACGATGGCATATCACCGCTATCACGGCATGGATACAAAGATCGCACGCATATTCAACACGTATGGACCGAGGATGCGCGCTGCGGATGGGCGGGTTGTGCCCGCGTTTATATGTCAGGCACTCTCAGGCAGACCCTTAACCGTATTCGGGGATGGATCGCAGACCAGATCGTTCTGTTATGTATCCGATCAAATCGATGGTCTTGTGAAACTGGCATTCTCTGATTACAATGAGCCTGTGAACATCGGAAATCCGGATGAGATATCGATTCTCGAGTTCGCAGAGAAGGTGCTCGCAATAACAGGAAGTGATTCCTCGATCGTTCATAAGCCGCTACCTGTGGACGATCCAAAGGTCAGAAGACCTGATATTTCCCTTGCCAGTAGAGTTCTCGGATGGGAGCCAAAGATCGAACTGGAGACTGGTTTGAGGGAGACGATCAGATGGTTTGGGGAATTTGCTCAAATAGGCGTTTCAGATGATACGAGGGCTTGATCCTTTCGATCATGGATCGATCGTTTGAACCATCGGTCACCGAATCAGGGAACATGCTTGAGCAAGTTGTGGATAAACACGGATGTAACAACTCACCTTTGAGAAGTTGATCTGTTTTTTTAGTCTTTCCATTGGGTGACACTTCAAGTTTTTTTTCAGACACGGATTAACACGGATTAACACGGATTTATTGTTAATTGGGATCAGTTTTAACTTTTTTAGATTTGTTTATCCATCACACGGCGTTTTACTTGCACA